>PUMS01000146.1 GCA_003551485.1 Phycisphaeraceae bacterium
CAGCAGGACCTGACCTGCGACAACTGCGGGCTGAGCTTCTCGCAGTTCCGCGAGCAGAGCCTGGTGGGCTGCCCCGAGTGCTACCGCGGCTTCGAGAAGGCCCTGGCCCCGCTGCTGGAGCGGGCCCACGAGGGGGCGACGCATCACGTGGGCAAGGTGCCCTCCCGCGCCGGCTCGGGCGAGGCGCGGCAGCAGAAGCTGATGCGCCTCCGCAAGCGGCTGGCCGATGCGGTCTCGGCCGAGGACTACGAGATGGCCGCCGCGCTGCGCGATGACATCCGGCGGTTCGAGGAGCAATCTTCGTGAATCTGTCGCAGATGACCGAACATGCCGGCGAGTGGCTGCGGGGCGTGGGCCCGCACAGCGATATCGTCATCTCCAGCCGCGTCCGCCTGGCGCGCAACCTGGCCGGCCACCCCTTCGTCAACCGGGCCAACCGGCGCCAGCGCTACGATGTGCTCAGCCGCTGCCGCGATGAGATCGTCTCCGGGCGCATCGCCGACAGCATCATCTGGGTGGACCTTGGCGAAAGCGGCGACCTGGACCGCCAGTTGCTGGTCGAGCGGCACCTGATCAGCCGCCAGCACGCCCGCGGGGGCAACGAGCAGTTGCGGGGCGTGGCCATCGGCAGCGAAGAGACCTTCGCCATCATGGTCAACGAGGAAGACCACCTGCGCATCCAGGTGCTGCGCAGCGGGATGCAGCTTGCCGAGGCCTTCGAGCAGGCCAACCGCATCGACGACGTGCTCGAGTCCCGCATGGACCTGGCCTACAACTCGCGCTGGGGCTACCTCACCGCCTGCCCGACCAACGTGGGCACGGGCATCCGCGTCAGCGTCATGCTGCACCTGCCGGCGTTGAAGCTGACCGGTGAGATCGAGAAGGTCCGCCGCGCTGCACGCGACATGCACCTGGCGGTGCGCGGCCTGTTCGGCGAGGGGTCCGAGGCCCTGGGCGACCTTTATCAGGTGTCCAACCAGACCACCCTTGGCCGGGCCGAGCAGGAGGTCCTTGCCGACTTCCAGCACACCATCGTCCCGAAGATTCTCTCCTACGAGCAGCAGGCCCGCCAGGCCCTTCGCCGCCAGGCGGCCAGCCAGCTCGATGACAAGATATGGCGGGCCTGGGCCATTCTGACCCACGCCCGCGTGCTGGGCACCGATGAGGTGCTCCAGTACCTTTCGCACCTGCGGCTGGGGGTCAACCTCGGGCGCATCGACACCGTGGACATCCCCAAGATCAACGAACTGTTCCTGATCACCCAGCCGGCTCACCTGCAGCGGCTGACCGGTTGTGAAATGGACCAGGCGACGCGTCGCGAGGCCCGCGCAGCGCTGATTCGCCAGCGGCTCGGGGTCCGCTGATCGCCCCCGCCGCGGCCTTGCTGCTAGAATCGCCCCGCCCCGGCCGCATCGCGGCCCTGCAGCGGCGGCGATGACCGCGCTGCGACCGACTCGTCCAGCGGCCCCCGGCAGCGACCGGCGTGGGCGATGGGGCTCCGAACCCTCACGTGAGGCAAACCCGATGGGCTTGAGACAGACGTTCAAAGATGAGGCGGTGAGCAAGTTGCCGCTGCGGCCGGTCCTGACCCTGCCGCCGGACGGCACCGTGCGGCAGGCCGTGGCCCTGATGAAGCAGCACGCGCTGGGCTGCCTCTTCGTCGTCGATGCCGGCGGCCGCGCGCTGGGCCGCTTCACCGAACGCGACCTGATCCGCCAACTCGCGGCCGATCCGGGCGTGCTCGACAAACCCCTGTCGCAGGTCATGACGCCGCCCGAGAGCTGCATCGAGGTCGGCGCGCCGGTCGAGGCCGTCTTCAACGAGATGAAGGACCTCGGACGCCGATTCATCTGCATCACGGACGAGAACGGCCGGATGGTCGGCCTCACCGGGCAGAAGGGGCTGATGGAATACATCGCCGAGAACTTCCCCCGCCAGGTGAAGGTGCAGATGATGCAGAGCAAGCTCTACATGGACGACCGGGAAGGAGCCTGAAGGCATGGCCGAACAGAAACGACGTCTCCGCCGCGCAGCCGAGGCCTGCGACACCGACGAGTTCCGCGATCCGCTGAGCAACTACGACCCGGCCGTCTACGATGACGGCCTGGAACTGGCCCTGTGCGAGGCGCAGGTGCGCGACATGCAGATCACCCCCTTCGCCACCTTCCCCGCCACGCTGAGCATCGAGACGGCCATCGCCACCATGTCGCGCAACGACTACTTTGCGCTGATGATCGTGAACGATGAGGGCCGGCTTGCCGGCATCTTCTCCGAGCGCGACGTGCTGGTGAAGGTCGCCGAGCAGTACGAGCAGCTCAAGGACCATCCCGTCAGCGAGGTGATGACGCCCGACCCGGTGGTCATCTACGAGACCGACAGCCCCGCCAAGGCCGTCAACCTGATGGCCGTGGGCGGCTTCCGTCACCTGCCGGTGCTGGGTGTGGACGACCGGGTGGTGGGCATCCTCGGCCCGCAGCGCATGGCCCGCTACATCCACGCCCACTTCGACGACCGCGCCCCCGAGCCGCCCCGAGCCGCCGCCGGGCCGGAAGCATGAGCGCCGCCGCCGCGGCCGCGCCAGCGCGCATCCGGGCGGCCGCGTCGAGGCTCGGCCCTCAGGACGAACGCATGTAGCTGTCAACCGGGTGGCATGGCCGCCCTCGCCTGCACGCATCTTGCCCGGGCTCAGCCCTCCAGGCGCTGGCGGGCTCGCCGGGTGATCGGGTCATCGGCCTCGCCGGCGGCGACCTGTTCCAGGTAGTAGCGTGCCCAGGTGCTGTTACCGGCGGCTTCATAGGCGGCGCCGAGGTGGTAGAGCACCTCGCGGTGGCGGCTCAGTGGGACAGCGACGCGCTGAAGCAGCCGCAGGGCCCTGGCGTGCTCGCCCTGCTTGTAGGCGATCCACGCCACCGTGTCGACCAGTTCGGCCATGTCCGGCCGCTTATCGTGGGCCTCCTGGGCGATCCGGGCGGCCTCTTCCAGATGCTCGGGCTGGTGCTCGGCCATCAGGTAGGCCAGGTCATTGGCCACGGCCACGTGCAGCGGCGTCTGCTCCTGGTGGAGCTGGCCAAGCCGTTCGATGGCCTCATCGTACTGCCCGGCGGCGGCCAGGTGCTGGCTCAGCGAGTAGCGCGTCCGCAGGTGTTCGGGCTCGCGTTGCAGGGCGCGTCGGGTGAACTCGACCGCACCCTGATGGTCCTCGCCGCGGCTGGCCTCGCGGGCACGCAGGATCAGCGTCAGGCCCGTGGCGGGCAGGCGCTGCTCGATCCGCTCGAGCAGCGGCTGCTTGTCCCAGCCCAGCGTGGCGCGGGCCTGGGCCTCTGCGGCGTAAGCCGGGATCATCGCCGGCAGCCGCTCGCTGGCCTGTCGGGCCAGACGGGCGGCCAGGGCGGGCAGGTTCAGGTCCAGGGCGTAACCGGCCGCCAGGGTCAGCGCTGCCGCCTCGCGGCCGGCGGTGCGGGTCACATCGTCGCGCTCGGCCAGCTCGCGGAAATCGGTGCGGAAGTAGAACGGACCCGGCGCGAAGCGCTCGACCTGCGACAGCGCCTCATCCGCCTGGCCCTGGGCCAGTGCGATCAGGTACTCGATCAGCGGCGATTCGCGGTGTTCGGTCTCCGGTGCGGCGGCGCCGACGATGGCCGCGATGCGCCGGGCGCGGTCGCTGTTCTGGAGCACGCGGCTGTCGGTGAACCGCCGCCGCGCTTCATCGCGCTGCCCCTGGGCCACCAGCACCACGATGTCGGCGGTGGCGACGTTGAGGTCCTCGGGGTTCTCGCGCTGGGCCTGGGCGAGGGTCTGACCCAGCCGGTCCCAGTCCTCGCCGCGGTCGGCCACGGAGATGCGCAGCGACTGCCAGGCGTTGCGGACCTCCTGGGGCAGGCCCTCGATCTCGAGCCGCTCGTCGGCCCATTCAACCAGTCGGGCGTGGCCGTCGGGGTCCTCGAGGTTGAGCCGGGCCAATTCCGTGGCGGCATGGGCGGCGGTGTCACGGCGCTCGGTGAGCCGCTCCAGCCGCTGCCGCGCACTGTCGCGCCGGCCCTGTTGCGACTCCAGCCGGGCCAGCACGATCTGCGCCCTGGGATACTGCGGGGCGTAGGAGGGCACCTGGCCCAGCCGTTGCATGGCCTGCTCGGGCTGATCGAGGCGGGCGTGGGCCAGCCCCATGCTCAACAGCACGCGCGGGTCGTTGGGCCGACCGGTGCGCTCCAGCTCGTTGAAGGTGGCCACCGCCTGCTGGTCCAGCCCCAGTTCGATGAACATCGCCCCCAACTGCGACAGGCCGTGGATCGCAGCGCCGGTGTCGATCTGCCGCATGTCGCGGAAGACCTGCTCGGCAGCGGGGAAATCACGCCGGGCGATGTGCACCTGGGCCAGTTCGGATCGATAGCGCAGGTTGCGCGGCTCCAGTTCGACGGCGCGTTCCAGCCAGGACGCCGCCTCGCCCGGCCGCCGGCCCTGCAAGGCCACGGCGGCCTTCAGGTGCAGCATGGCCACATCCTCGGGCTGCTGCTCGACCCAGCGGCTGACAAGCTCATCGGCCGCGCTCAACGCATCGAGCCCGGCCAGCGCGCGGACCACCTGCTGGCGCAGCACGGTCTGGTCGGCCAGCAGTCCCCGGCCAAAGCGGACCAGCTCGGCCAACGTTCGCTCATCCCCGACCCGGGGCTGGTTCAGAAGAATCCGCGCCATGCGGGCTTCCGACGCCAGGACGCCCCGATCCTCCATGACCTGGAAGATGTTGTCGGCCTCCTCCCAGCGCCCCGAGGCGGCCAGCAACTGGGCGTTGAAGACGGCGGTGCGCAGCACGCCGCGATCGCCGCGGTCCATCTGCGCCATCAGCGCGCGACGGGCCAGGGGGATGGCCTGGCTGATCTGGCGCTGCGCGGTGTGAAGCTGGGCGCGGGCCAGGTCGATGGCATCTCGGCCCGGCATCTCGCCTGCAAGCTGCTCGAGCACCTCCAGGCCGCGCGGCGGCCCCCCGGTGGCCTCGTCGCGGTAGAAGCGGACCAGTTGGCCCAGGACGTAGGGGGCCGGCGCCAGGCGCGCGGCCTGGAGGAGCTGATCCTCGGCGTCGCGCAGGTCGCCCCGCTCGGCCAGCATCCGGCTGAGCATCAGCCGCAAAGGCACCTCCTGATGGGGCTCGCCGGCGGCGATGCCCTCCCGCAGGGCCGCCAGGGCGCCTTCGCGGTCGCCGGCGCGGCGGCGCTGACCGGCCAGCACCAGCGCATCGCGCACGGGGTCGAGCCGGCCCTGGTCGATCTGCGCCAGGTGCTGGGCGGCCTGGTCATCGCGGCCTTCCAGGTGGTAGAGCCGGGCCATCAGCTCGTGGGCGCGGGTGTGGGCCGGGTCCTGTTGCAGCGCTGCGGTCAGATGCTCCCGGGCGTCATTGAATAGCGCCAGTTGAATCAGGCTCTCGGCCAGGCCGATGCGCGCATCGACGTTGCCCGGCTCGCGCTCGACCACCTGGACAAGCCGCTCGACGGCGGCGTCGACCCGCCCTTCACGCCGGTCCAGCCGGGCCAGCAACTGGCTGGGCCGATCGGCATCGGGAAACTGCTCCAGAAGCTGCTGGGCGATCTGACGCGCTTCAGCGGCCCGGCCCATGTCCGACAGGATGCCCGCCTTGGTCAGCCGGGGCCCCATGTCATCCGGATGGCGGCCGACCAGGGCGCGGGCGTGCTCGAGGGCGATGGGCAGGCGTCTGATCTGAACGTTGCCACGCACCAGAATCCGCCGGTGCTCATCGCTCAACGGCTCGAGTTCGGCCACCTCATCGAGCAGCGCCGCCACCGCAGCGCGGTCATCGTCGAGCAGCCGCATCTCCAGCACCTCCTCGATGGCCGCGGGCATGGCGGGGTTGTTGCGATAGAACTGCTCGCTGTCGTCGCGCACCAGGTCAAGCTGCCCCATCTCGCGAAGCACCTGGCGGCGCTCACGGCGAATCTCGATGTTGCCCGGGTTCGCCCGCACGGCGCGGCCCAACTCCTGGATCGCCACCTGCGGCTCGCCATCCTGGCGGTAGAGCCGGCCCGACAGCAGCAGCCAGCCGCTGTGGCGGTCGCGCTCGCGAACCCGGTTCAACTGCCGGCGGGACTCGCGGTAGTCGCCCTGCTGGTAAAGTGCCTCGGCCAGCAGCAGGAGCGTGGCACCGTGCTCGGAGCGTTGATCGAGGGCGCGGCGGGCCCACTTCTCAACCTCATCCCATTGCTGATGTATCCGCGCCAGGCGGCCTCGCTCCAGCAGCCAGGCGTGCGACTCGCGGCCCTGCTCGCTCGAGGCCTTCACCAGCGCATCCATCAGCTCGATCCGGCCCTGGGCGCTGTCGCCCTCGACCGCATCGGGCGGGATGGTTCGCAGCAGGTCCAGGGCGGTGACCGCGGTGTCGACCGGCACGGTGTCGCGCGCGGCCTCGGCCTCGATGAAGCCCATCAGCTCATCGAAGCGCTCCAGGTGAGCGAGCGACCGCATGTACCCGACGGCCGCGGTTGCATGGTCGGGATCGCGCTGAATCGTTCGATGCAGCGCCTCGACGTAGGATGCCCACTTCTGCTCGATGAGCGCTTCCAGTTCGGCAACGTCTTTGGGGTCATGGTCGCCGGGCTCGGCCTGCTGATCCTCTTCACCGTCCGCGGCGAGGCGCTGCGCTTGCAGCCTCGCCTCGTAGCCCCGACGCCGCAGACTCAGCAGCCGGGAATGGTCGAAATGCGTCGCCGCCTCATCGTCCTGGTTGTCCAGCCGCCACCGGAGGTGGCGTTCGCCGAAGCCCAACGTGCGCTCAAACTCCTTGCGCAGCGATTCGCTGTCGGCGAAGCCGACCTGGTCGAGCAGGTTCTGCCCGTTGGCCAGCCCCCAGTAGACGGCCAGGCGGCGATGGTGGGCGTCTTCACCATCGCTCTTGAGCAGCCGGTCGACGTTGCTTCGAGCCTCCCGAAAGAGGCTGAGGCCGATCTGGGCTTCGGCCAGGACGGCCCTCGCCTCGCGGTCGTCGTCGCGCTCGGCGACCACGTCGGCGGCCAGGTCGCGGGCCGTCTCCAGTTCGCCGCGCTGAAGGGCAACGCGGGCGCGGTCGAGCTTGACCTCGGTACGGTCGCCCCCGCAGCTCAGCGGGGCCAGCGCGAGCACGATGATCAGCAGCACGGAGGGCACGGCGTTAAGTGTGGGTCGCATGGTTCAGTCTCCGGACGGATTCACGACGCCGTGGCGGTCCGCCCCGGCGTCGCGTGCCACCGATTCGGCGATGGCGCTCATCTCGATCATGGCCTGAAGGCGGCTGGGACCGCCCCGGTCGTAAAGTTCACGGTAACGGTCGGCAGCGCGGTCCAGACGCTGCTGGATGCGGTCCAGCCGGGCCAGGGCCAGCGTGATGCGCGGCGAGTAGGGCGCGGTGGCGGCCGAATCGGCCAGCAGGCGCTCGGCCCGCTCGACATCGCCCCGCATGACCGCCAGGTCGGCCCGGTACCAGCGCAGCAGCGCCCGGTCATCGCGCAGCGAGGTCAACTGCCGCAGCGCCTGGGCCAGTTCGTCGCTGTCCATCACCACCAGCGCCCGGGCCAGAAGCTGGTCCATCCCCGCAGAGGACATCGCCCCCGAGCGCAGCAGCGCACGGACGCGCCCGCGGGCGTTCTGCGCCTGCGCGGCCTCGATCCAGATATCCACCATCGCCAGTTCGAGGCGCTCGCGGTAATCGCTCTGGTCGGCGTGTAGGTCGCTCAATGCGCTGAAGGCGCGGTCGGGATTGCCCAGTTGCACGTGGGCCGAGCACTCGATGTCCGCAGCCCAGCGCCGCAGCAGCGGCGGGGTCTGGCGATCGCGGCGCAGCGCTGCAAGCGGCTCGATGATCTCGTTGGCCCGGCCCACCGCCAGCTTCAGCCTTGACTCGAGCAGTTGGGCCAGCGTCGGGTTCGCCGGCCGAACCCGCTCGATGAGGGCACGGGCATGGTCCTGGCGGTCTTGCTCGATTGCCACGGCGATGGCAACGGCCAACGGCTCGTGTGGCCAGGCGTAGTGCCCCAGCGCCTCCTCGAGCGCCTCATGCACCGCCTCATCGGCCTGGCCGGGCACGTCGGCCTGGTCATCGTCGGTGCCGGCCGCGGCGGCCGCCTCCATGGCGGCCATCAGTTGGATGGTCAGCACGGCCATGCACTGGCGGTCCGATTCACCGCTGCCGCGCAACTGCAACCAGCCCTCGCGGGCGCGGCCATCGGCCGCGGCGGCCACGGCCCGGTCCAGCCTCGTCGGCTCATCCGGCAACTGACCGTGCCAGGCCAGCGCGCGGCTTTCCTCGCCGACGACCAGCGCCAGATGCGACGCCAGACGGATGAGCCGGGCGTGCTCGGGCCAGCGGTCCAGGGCGTGTTCGACGAGCGAGGCCGCGGCGGGCGCGGGCATCGGGGCGATGCGGCTGTAGGTCAGGTAGCCCGGCTCGGGATGCAGGTCCAGGTTCTGCGGCGGGTCGGGGTGGTTCTGGTTCCAGGCGATGCTGACGGGCGTGGGCGCCATCACCCGCCACATCGGGTCCTGCTGCATCCAGTCCAGATATCGCTCCAGCAGCACCATCGACAGTTGCACCCGCCTCGAGGTCGGCACGGTGGCCCATGCATCGAGCAGGTGAACCAGCGGATCGGAAGCGGCCTGCTCCATGTCCCGGCCGACCCACCGGGTGACCTGTTCAACGCGGTCCAGGGCCACGTCGGCCACGACGGCGATCTCATCGGCCAGCGTGGGGTTGAACCCGCGTGCCGCCAGCCGCCGGCTCAGCAGTCGCCCCAGGGCCTCATCATCGCCCCGTTCGACCATCAGCCGCACGTAGAGGCGCAATGCCCGGGGGTGGGTGGGGCTCATCTGGAAGGCGGCCTCGATGTGCGCACCGGCCTCGATGAGCTGGTCGGCGGCCTCCATCGCCTCGGCCAGCGTCAGGCGCGCCGGCAGGTGCTGGGGGTGGCTCTCGACATAGCCGCGAAGCAGGCCGCTGGCGTGCAGGGGCCGGCCCTGGGCCAGCCATGCCCTGGCCGCGACGAAACGCATGTCCTGGCGGCGGTTGTCCTCGCGGTGGGGGCCGATGCGCTCGAGCACCTGCGCCGCCTCGCCGGCATCGATCCGCGCCATGGCCAGCAGCGCCGGCGCCTCGGGGTAGCGCAGCTCATCGAGCTCTTCGGCGATGTCGGCGGCCTCTTCGAAGCGGCCATCGGCCATCGCCAGGTAGTACTCGGCCAGGATGAAGTGGGCGTCGGGATGGCCGCTGAGGCCGGGATGCTCGAGCAGTTGGCGGGCCTGCTGGATTTCGGCACCGGTCAGCGGCAGGCCGTGCATCGCCTCGACGGTGAGCAGTTGCGTGGCCACCTGCCCGGCGAGGATGCGATCGATGCGCGGACATTGCACCATCTGCGCCACGTGCTGACGCGCGGCCTCGACATCGCCCTGCCGCATGGCCTGGAAGAAGCGGAACGCCCACGGCGCCGGGCTGTGGGGGGCACGTTCGATGGCGCCGGCGATGGCCTTGTCCAGGTCTTCCTGCAACTGCACCAGCGCAGCGCGCCGTTCACCGACGGTCCCGGCGACCTGGCCGACGTATTCCTCGACCACGCGGGCGGCCTCGGTCTGGTCCAGTTCCAGTTCGGCCGCCTCCAGCAGCACGCGCATCAGCGCGGTGCGCACGTGCAGCGCGCGGACCTCGAGCATGTCGGGCTCGACATCGACCTCGTCCAGCGCGGCAAGGTGAACCAGGTAACGCTGGGCCTGCTCGATGAGCTGCTCGATGTCGCGCTGGCGCAGGTCGAGGTTCTGATAGTCCGCGGTATCGATCAGCGCTTCGGCCTCATCGAGGTAGGCCCGGATCAGCAGGGCCAGGCCCTCGGCGTCGTCGTCGTGCACGTAGCGCTCGAGCAGTCGACGGGCGTCCAGGTGCCAGTGCATCAGCAGCATGGCGCGGGCGGCGGTGTAGGCCACCTCGCGGCGCGAAGGGTCATCCTTCAGCAGCGCATCGGCGGCGGCGACACGGACGACGGGGCTGGGGTCTTCAAGCTGGGCCTCGTACACCCGGCGCTGCTCGGCGCTCATGCCGCAGCCGCGAAGGCTCAGGCCCACGGTCAGGCCGGCCAGGGCCAGGGTGACGATGACGATGCCCACGTTGTGGCCGTTGATCATGGCTTGGGCTCCGGCTGCGGGGCATCTTCCGGCTCCAGCCGCAGCCCCCGGTGAATGTGCGGCATCAGCGCTGAGGCGGCCGCCAGTCCGCGGCGCCGCGCGGTCTCCACGTCCCGGCCTTCCATCGGCACCGAGAAACGGATCAGCGCCCCGGACATGTTCGATGCCAGCAGGCTCCGGAGGAACAGGTGCATCTGCTGGCGCATGAAGCTGGGCGTGTAGCCGTCGCCCGCCTTGTAGACAAAGCAGAAGTAGTGCCAGTTCTGACCGCGCTGTGTGACCAGTTCGGCCACCTCCATCTCGCCGATGCCTTCGGCCTCGATGCGCTGGCGCCCGCGGGTGAGGATACGGTGGCCCTCGCCCTCGAGGCAGACCTCCGGCGGGTGCGTGCCCCGGCGGTTGTTGGGGCTGTAGACGATCATCAGCTCGACCTGGCGCTGCGGGGCATCGTAGATGCGGAAGAGGATGTCATCGGTGCGAAGGATGTCCCTGACCAGTTCGGGCACCTCGTGGTCGGTGCTGCCGTAGCGCACGCCGTCGATGGTGATCTCGGTGGGCACGGCGCGGCTGGCGACGTGGCCGGTATAGGGCGGCTGCGGCTGGCTGGAAAGATACAGCGCCGCCCCCGCCGCCAGGCCCAGGGCCACCAGCGCCGGGGTGTGGAACATCCGCACCCGCGCGCCCTTGACCGGCGGGCGGTCGGTGATGAAGCCCATCAGCCGTTCATCGACCCAGTTGCGGCCCGTCAGCCGCGCACCCAGGATGATCAGGTATTCGATGGCGAACAGGATCGCCAGCGCCAGCACGAAGATCAGCAGGCCGGAAAGGTCGTGGAACCAGCCGCCTTCGCTGGCCGCGGCGATGCCGTCGGTGTGGGCCACCACGATCAGCCCGGTGATGCGAAGGGCATTGCTCAGCAGCGCCACCGGCACCGCCAGCAGCAGCAGGACGATGCGCCACAGGCCGCGCACGCGGCAGATCAGCGCGAACATGGCGGCGAAGAACGTCAGCGCAATCAGGCTGCGCAGGCCGCTGCAGACGTTGTCCACCGTCAGCGTCTTTTCCTCGCCGGTGACCGGGTCGTTGGGCAGGTAGACGAAGCTGCCCTGGCGCACCGCCGGCACGCCGAAGCCCTCGACGCTCAGCCACAGGGCCGAATCCGAGGCGATGGCCTTCAGATGCAGGTTCAGCCGCGCGATCTGCTCCATCGGCATCGGCACCATGAACAGCAGCAGCACGATCGGCATCCAGTAGGCCCGCAGCAGCGGCCAGCCCCCCCACAGCATCACCAGCCCCAGCAGCGTGCCGATGAACGCCAGGGCCGAACTGACCATGATCATGTTCGCCGGCGGCGAACTCATCACGTGGACCAGCAGGAAGAAGCCCAGCACCACGCCGCCCAGCGTCGTCGCCCCGCGGTGCGAGCCCACCCAGTGGCGCAGCCGCCCCGGCAACGAGAGCCCCCCCGGCGCCGGCCCCAGGTCGCGCCCGGCGGGAAAACCCACGCGGCGGTAGATCACAAACGCGATCACCAGCGCCGCCAGCGGCACCAGCGGGCCGTGGGTGTAGTAGGACTGGCCGCCGGTGAGCCTTTCCATCAGCGGCAGGTGCTCGCGATGCCACAGCTCGAACCAGCGGGTCCACATCAGGTCGAACGTCCAGGCCCAGCCGGCGGCCATCATGCCCGCGGCGATGAGCAGGCCCAGGATGTCGCGGGCGCGAAGGCCCGGCCGCTCGATCCGCGGGATACTCGCCTCGAGTTCGGCCAGCCTCGCCGCCGGGTCGATCGGCCGGGGGCGCGCCGCACCGCCCCGGGCGGCCGGCCGGCCGGCGGCGCCGGTGCTTTCACCGTGGTTGGGTTCTCCGCTCATGGAATCCCCTTGACGATAAGCGGCCCGATCAGACGGGTCAGCCAGACAGGCAACTTCTTCCACCGCTCGATGCGGCGGCGCTGCCGCGGGTGATCAGGTCGCATGGCGTTGATTTCTCCCTTTCGCAGGCAGTATTGCCATACCGTCGGCCGGGGAAGGGCGCCCCACTGCTTCTTGAAGCGATACGTTCCGGAGCCCTCGCTGGATCGGCCGAAGTCAAACTCCTCGCTGCCTCGCTCGATCGCCCGACAGAGCAGGCGATAGTACATCCACATGTTGGCGTTGGTGTGATTGTAGCGCCGCAGGGAGGAGGCGGAGGGCACCTGCGTCGACGCCGCCCGCCGCGCCGCCGGCGCCACCGCATCATGCACCAGCAGGGCCGCGGCGATGGGCCGACCCTGGTAGTCCACCACCGCCAGGTCGGCATCACGACCAAAGCGGTCCAGGATTCTCCTGAACAGACCCCGGGGAAACACCGGCGTGCCCAGGTCCCGCATGTTGATGGAAAACACCCGGTAGAAATCGTCGATCAGGCGGCCGCTGTGGGCGTCGCGCCCGTGGGCCCACCGGATGCTCAGCCCCACCGAGTCGCCCTTGCGCACCTGGTTTCGCACCTTCGCCGACACCTGCTTCCACAGCGTCTGGCCATCGGCCGGCAGGCTCAGCACCATGCGGTGCTTGTCCTCGCGGCGGGGCCCGAGCCGGGGGTGGTCGAGCACCCGTGCGTGATGGCGAAACTCGATGTAGCTGACGTCCAGTTCCTCGCCCAGGGCCACCGCGCGGTCCACCAGGGCCGCCGCCGCCTGCTCGCTCTCGCTGACCACGCCTCCCCTGTTCAGGTAGGAAAGGCTGACCAGGAATCGGCCAAACAGCCGGGAGGCCACCAGCACCAGCGGCAGATAGCCCACGGTGCGGCCATCGTCGGCCTCGGCCAGCAGCAGATACGGC
>PUMS01000115.1 GCA_003551485.1 Phycisphaeraceae bacterium
GGCGGGGATGGTGCTGCGGCCGGTCGAGCGCCTGGTGGATGCCAGCCGCCGGCTTGCCGCCGAGCGTTTCGACCACCGCGTGGACCTGCCGGGCCAGGATGAGTTTCAGGAACTGGCCGAGGCCTTCAACCAGTTGGCCGCGCAGCTTCAGAACAACGAGCAGCGAAAGCTCGAGGTCATGCACCAGGTCGCGGCCACGCTCAACCACGAGCTCAACAACGCCGCGGCCATCATCGATCTGCAACTGCGCCTGCTTCGCCGCCAGGCCGGCTCCGGGGCCAACCTGGAACAGCCGCTGGAGCAGATCCACGCCAGCCTCCAGCGCATGACGGCGGTGGTGGCCTCGCTCAAGCACGTTCGCCGGATCGTGCTGACCGACTACCTCCACGGTGTGCGGATGCTGGACCTGGAGCGGTCGGTCGAGCCCGATGCCGCCCCCCCGCCCTCGAAGGCCTCCGCCCACAGTCCGCACCCCGACGCTGAACCCTCGGCCTCGGTGGAGGACCGCCCATGAGCGACCCGGCCCGGAGCGCGCACGGCGAGGCGATGCGACGGCACCTGGCCTGGATGGTCCGCCTGCGCTGGGCCGCGGGTGGCGCGATCGTGGCCGGCGTGCTGCTGGAACGTCACTGGCTGGGCTGGTACGACCTGCCCAGTGCGCTGCTGGCCGTGGGGCTGCTGGTGCTGGCTTACAACGCCGTCTTCTTCCTGATCCTTGCGCGGCAGGCAGTGCGGCCGGGGCGCGGGCGGGTGCTGGCCTACCTCCAGATCGCCCTGGACCTGGCGTGCCTGATGGTCCTGGTGGTGCATACCGGCGCCCTGGCCAGCCCGCTGCTGGGCTTGAGCTTTCTGCACATGGTCTTCGCCAGCCTGCTGCTGACGCGGGCCGCGGCCTACGCGGGCGCGGCGGGGGCCATGCTGCTGATGGTGCTGGCCCTGATGCTGGCCGGACCCTGGCCGCTGGGGCATGGGCAGACGCTGCAACTTGTGGGCTGGTCGCTGGCGCTGGTGTTGACGGTGTACCTGGCCAACCACCTCACCGCCAGCCTGCGGCGCCACCGCCGCCGCCTGATCGTGCGCAACCGGCGTATCCGGCACCTGCTGCGCCGCCTTCAGGAGCAGCAGTTGGCGATGGTCCAGCACGAGAAGGCCGCGGCCATGGGACGCATGGCCGCCGGCCTCGCCCACGAGATCGCCAATCCCCTGGCCAGCATGGACAGCGTCCTGCAACTGATGCAGCGCAGCGGTCAGCCGCTCAGCGGCGAGCGCATCGCCACGCTTCGCGAGCAGGTCGACCGCATCAAGCGCACGCTTCGCCAGGTGACCGACTTCGCCCATCCCACCGAGTACGAATGGCGCAGCGTGGGGCTGAACGATCTGATGGAATCGGGCCTCCAGATGGTGCGGTTTGACCACCGGCTGCGCCGCATTCAGCTTCAAATCGAGCAGGCACCCGACAACCCGAGCGTGCACGTCCAGCCCCACGCCGTGCAGCAGGCGCTGACCAACATTCTGCTCAACGCCATCGATGCCCTGGCCGAGGTGCCCGACCCCACACTCACCGTCCGGGCCGCCATGCAAGGCCGCCGGCCCATCATCGAGGTGATCGACAACGGCCCGGGCATTCCCGAGGCCCACAGCCGGGATATCTTCGACCCGTTCTTCACCACCAAGCCCGTGGGCAAGGGCACGGGCCTGGGCCTGGCCATCAGCCGGACGCTGCTCGAGGATCAGGGCGGGGACATCCAGTGGCAGCAGACGCCCGGCGGCGGGGCCACCTTTGCGGTGATCCTGCCCCGCCAGCGTGCAGAGAGCAAGGCCGCCGCCAGGAGACCGCCAGGGGTGAGCCCCGCCCAGGCATCTGTCCCATCGGTTGATCGGGGCGGGGCCCCGGATTCCCAGGTTTGAGAGCGGGGCCGACCGACCGCCGCATTTCCGTCTCCCCTCACACTTCACCCTGGCACGCCCTGTGCATCAGCAATGGCTGTAACCCCTGCGCCCTGCGCGCTGCGGCGCTGAGCGTTGCGCCCATGGCGCAGATGGATCGGACCGCCCATGCCAGGCCGTGCCCACAGCTTCATGCCTCGACCCGCCACCGTGGCCCTGTGGATGGCGCTGGCCCTGTTCATCGCCGCGGTCACGGTGACCAGCCCGGTGGCCGGTTCATCCGCCCCCGGCGATGCACGCCCCACCACCACCGCGCCCGACAACCGCCGCTGCCTGAACTGTCACGGCCAGCCGCACATCGCCGACTTGACGCCGGCCGAGCGTCGCACCATGGTCCTGGGCGAGGCCACCACCCCTGAAGCGCTGCCGGGCCTCTACGTTGTGCCCGAGCACTTCACCCAGCACCAGTCGCTGCGATGCGTCGACTGCCACCGCGATGCCGCCGCCCTGCCGCACGCGGCCGTGCTCGAGCCGGCCACCTGCGACAGCGGTTGCCACGGTGACGATGCCGACCGCGTCGCCCGCGGCGCCCACGGCCAGGCCCTGGAACGCGGCGACCCCGATGCCCCCCGCTGCGCCACCTGCCACGGCGGCCATGACATCCGACCCGCCACCGACCGCCGCTCGCAACTGCACCCGTTGAACATCACCAGCCTCTGCGGCGACTGCCACGGCGAGCACACCGACCCCGTCACCGGCCGCCGACCTGGGCCCGAGGCCATCGAGCAGTACCTGGCCAGCGTGCATGGGCGGGCCGTGGCCGTGACGGGCCTGGTCGTGGCCGCCACGTGTGTCAGTTGCCACGGGGCCCACGATGTGCGGCCGTCGGACGATCCGCAGTCGCTGGTGCACCGCGCTCAGGTGGCCACCACCTGCGGCCAGTGCCACCTGGGCATCGAAGGGACCTACATGCAGAGCATCCACGGCCAGGCCCTGGCCGACGGCCGCGACGATGCCCCGGTCTGCACCGACTGCCACACCGCCCACGCCATCACCCGGGCCGACACCCCCGCATTCATGCGCGACATCGTCAACGAGTGCGGCGACTGCCACAACCAGCCGGGGGCCGATGGCCGCCGCGTGTCGCTGTACGACTCCTACCGCCGCAGCTATCACGGCCAGGTGACGTTGCTGGGCTCGATGCGTGCCGCCCGGTGCAGCGACTGCCACGGGGCCCACGACATCCTGCCGGCCTCCTCGCCGCAGTCGCGCATCCACCCGGACAACCGGCTTCAGATGTGTGCCTCGTGCCACCCGCGGGCCAACGCCAACTTCGTGCTCTACGCCCCGCACGCCGACCACCGCGACCGCGAGCGCTACCCGCTGCTGTACGCCATCTGGCTCTACTTCATCATCCTGATGAGCGCCACCTTCGGCTTCTTCGGGCTGCATTCGCTGCTGTGGTTTGTCCGCTCGGGCATCGAGCGGGTGCGCAAGGGCCGGCCCCGACCGCCCAGGGCCAACCCGCACGCCATCCGCCGCTTCAACCGCGTGGACCGCATCAACCACGCGCTGGCCATCGTGACCTTCTTCGGCCTGACGCTGACGGGCATGCCGCTGATGTTCGCCGATCAGGCCTGGGCGGCGAAGCTGACGGCCATGATGGGCGGGGTCCACGGCGCGGGGCTGCTGCACCGCATCTTCGCCGTGGGGCTGATGCTCAACTTCGTGGTCCACATGGTGGGCGTGGCGCGGCGGATGCATCGCCACGGGGTGCGCCGGATTCTGTTCGGCCCCAACAGCATGCTGCCGCGCTGGAAGGATGTGACCGACTGCATCGGCATGTTCCGCTGGTTCTTCGGCGGGCCCAAGCCGCGCTTCGACCGCTGGACCTACTGGGAGAAGTTCGACTACTGGGCCGAGATCGCCGGCACGATCATCATCGGCGGCACGGGGCTGCTGCTGTGGTTCCCCGAGTTCTTCTCGACCTGGCTGCCCGGCTGGGTGCTCAACGCCGCGTTCATCATCCACGGCTACGAGGCGCTGCTGGCGGTGGGCTTCATCTTCACCATCCACTTCTTCAACGCGCACCTGCGCTGGGAGAAGTTCCCGGTCGACGATGTGATGTTCACCGGCCGGCTCCCGGAAGAGGAGTTCGCCCACGAGCGTCCGCTGGAGTACGAGCGCCTGCGCGCCGCGGGCGAGCTGAAAAACCTTTACACCACCCCCCCGCCGCGCTGGCAGCGCCCGCTGGCGGTGGGTGTGGGCATCCTGGCCATGGCGATCGGCATCACGATGGTGGTGCTGATCGTCACGGCCGGACTGGGGATCATGTAGATGAGCACAGACCCATCCAGTAACGAGCGGTCCGATCGGCCGCGCCTGTACCGCTGGCTGGGCCTGCGGCGCAGGCAGGGCCGCTGGCTTCGCGTGGCGCCCACGCGCTGGGGCAAGGTGCTGATCGCCATGCTCATGCTCGGGTTCATGGTGGCCATGGCCGAGTTCTCAAGCCACCCCACCTTCTGCCGCACCTGCCACATCATGGAGCCCTACTATGAGGAGTGGCTGCATTCATCACACAGTGATGTGACCTGCATCAGTTGCCACTTCGAGCCGGGCCTGCGGGGCATGATCGAGGGTAAGTTCAGGGCCATGGCCAAGCCGGTCAAGTTCATCACCGGCACCTACGGCACCCGCCCGCGCGCCGAGGTCAGCGATGCCTCCTGCCTCCAGTCCGGCTGCCACGACCACCGCCTGCTCGACGGCCCGCTGACATGGACGGTCAACTCCAGCCGCGACGATCCGATCGACATTCACTTCGATCACGCGCCGCACCTGGGCGAGATGCGGCGTGGCAAGCAGTTGCGCTGCGTCTCCTGCCATTCGCAGATCGTCATGGGCGAACACATCAGCGTCACGGTGGAAAGCTGCCACCTGTGCCACTTCAAGGATGTGGCACACGGCCGCGATGACCAGACCATCGCCGGTTGCCAATCGTGCCACGCAGCGCCGCAGGGCGAGCTGCGGCTCTCGACCGGCTACTTCAATCACGCCGACTACATCGACCGCGTCTCGTGCGAGAACTGCCACGCCAACACCATCGACGGCGACGGCGCCGTGCCACGCCAGGTGTGCTGGACGTGCCACAACCAGCCGCGCCAACTGGCGCTGATCGAGGACGTTGAGCTGATGCACCGGATGCACGTGACCGACCGCAAGGTCGAATGCTCGGCCTGCCACGTCAAGATCATCCATCAGCTCGACGCCCGCCCGGCCAGCGTGCTGCATGAACAGCCGGCCATGGCCAACACCTGCGGCCAGTGCCACGACACCCCCCACAGCGCGCCGATGGACATGTACCGCGGCACCGGCGGGCGCGGGGTGATTGACATGCCCAGTGCCATGCAGCGAAGCCGCGTCGAGTGCATCGCCTGCCACCAGGGGCCCAAGCGCCAGCCGGGCCATGCCGCCATGGTCGGGCAGACCTACCTGGCCACGCAGCAGGCCTGCGACCGCTGCCACGGCTCGCGCTACCCCGACACCCTGGCCCTGTGGCAGCGCACGATCGATGACCACCTCGCCCGCGCCAAGGGCGTGCTCGACAAGGCACGGGCCGTTGCCGGCAATGACGCCAAGCGCCGGGACCTGCTTGCCGATGCCGAGCACAACGTCCGCTTCGTCGAGCTCGGCCACGGTGTGCACAACATCCACTACGCCACCGCCCTGCTCAACGTCGCCATCGAACGGTGCGAACAGGTGATCGAACTCGCCGGTGAGGAGGGTGGACCATGAGCGGCCGATGGGTCATCCACACCTCAGGCGCCCGCCCGCATCCACGTGCGGCCCCCTTCCGGCTCCCTCTCCCATCGGGAGAGGGTTGGGGTGAGGGCGGATGCGCGATGGGCAGTGCGAACCTTCCCTCACCCCCGGCCCCTCTCCCGGAGGGAGAGGGGGGCGATCGCAGACGGCGAAACCTCATGGGGCACTGCGCTGCGATCCTCCTGCTGCTGGCCCTGATCGGCTGCGGTGGCAACGGGGCCAACGGACAGCAGCAGCCCGAATACGCAACCGCCACGGCGCCGGCACGCACCGAGCCCGCTCCGCGGCCCACCGAGCCTTTGCCGCCCGATGCCACCTGCATCAACGAGGCCTGCCACGCGCCCATGCACGAGGCCCGCCACATCCATCAGCCCGTGGCCGCGATGGCCTGCGATGCCTGCCACGGACCTGACACCGGCAACCACGAGTTCCCCCTCAAGCGCCAGGGCAACGAAACCTGCACCTTCTGCCACAGCGTTGCCGGCGTCCGCGAGCACCAGCACGCGGCCGTGGAAGAAGATGGGTGCATCACCTGCCACGACCCGCACGGCTCGCCGACCAAGTTCCAGCTCACCGCAATCTCCACCGAAAGGCTCTGCGCCCGTTGCCACGACATGCAGTGGGACCGCTACGTACACACCCCCTTCGCCGAGGGCCAGTGTACGCTTTGCCACGAGCCCCACCAGGCCGACAACCGCGGCCTGCTGCGCGGCCCCGATGGCCCGGACCACTGCCTGGGCTGCCATGAGGACCGCCGCAGCGCGCTTTCGGCCGCGCCGATGGTCCACGAGCCGGTGCGCGACGACTGCCTGAGCTGCCATGGCCCGCACAGCGGCCCGGCCACCGCCCACACCCTCGCCCCCACGCGCAAGCTGTGTGCCTCGTGCCACGATCCGGTCATCGCACGCATCGAAGCTCAACCCATGATCCACAGCGCCACCACCATGGATGCGGCCTGCGGCAACTGCCACGACCCCCATGCCGGACACACCGCCCTGCTACCCGACCGCGAGGACAGGGTGTGCATGAGCTGCCACACACAGGCGGTCGAGGCCGACGATGGCCGCCGCATTCCGGCCATGGAGCGCACGATGAAGCGGGCGTTCCTGCACGGGCCGATCCGCGCCGGGGAATGCAGCCCCTGCCATGACCCCCACGCTGCGCCCCACCCGGCACTGCTGCACCAGCCAGTGCCGGCGACGTTCTACGCGCCGTTCAACGTCGATGACTACGAGCTGTGCTTTTCCTGCCACAGTCCCGACCTGGTGCTCGGGGAGGACACGGCCAGGGTCACCGGCTTCCGCGATGGGCAGGCCAACCTGCACTACATCCACGTCAAGCGCCCCCAGCGCGGCCGCACGTGCCGCACCTGCCACGATGTCCATGCCAGCGATCAGCCCCACCACGTGGCCGCCACGGTGGCCTTCGAGGGCTCGGACTGGGCGATGCCCATCAACTTCCAGCGCCGTGATGATGGCGGCCGCTGCGCACCGGGCTGCCACGAACCCAAAACCTACCGGCGCAACGGCGCCGATTCCACGCGAGGTGTACCATGATCAGGCGGGTGTTGATTCCCCTCATCGCCATCGCCGTGCCGGCGATGCTGCTGGCGGCCGACCGGCCCCGCCAGGCCGTCGATCCGCGAGGCTGCGTCACCGAAGAGTGTCACGCGAACATCAAGGACTTCGCCCAGTTGCACGGCCCGGTCAACGTCGATGCCTGCGATGCCTGCCACCGGCTGGACGATGCCACCACACACAGCTTCTCTCTGGCGCGGCCGAAGGAGCAGTTGTGTACCTTCTGCCATCAGCTCGATCTCGACCGGCCGGTGGTCCACGAGCCGCTGCGCCAGGGCGAGTGCCTCGCCTGCCACGATCCGCACGGCGGGCCCGACGTGCGCTTCCTGCGCCAGGTCGACACGCCGCAGTTGTGCAACACCTGCCACGAGGATGTGCGCGCTGAGAAGCAACACGTGCACGGCCCGGTGGCCGCGGGGGCGTGCAACGTCTGCCATGCGCCGCACGCGGCCGACCATCCCAACCTGCTGCCCGAGACCGGCCGCGACCTGTGCGTGGGCTGCCACCAGGAGACCGACCGCCAGCTCCAGCGCGCCACCTTCATCCACGAGCCGGTGCGCCAGGACTGCGTCCAGTGCCACGATGCCCACGCCAGCAATCAGCCCATGATGGTGCACCACGAGCCGGCGAAGCTGTGCGTCGGCTGCCACGAGCCCATCGGCAAGGCCATCGCCGAGGCGCCGCATCAGCACTCGGCCGTCACCGAAGATGGCGGCTGCGCCAACTGCCACACCCCCCACGGCAGCACCCTGCGCGGGTTGATGAAGGATGAGCCGGTGAAGCTGTGCCTTGCCTGCCATTCCGAGCCGATCCGCATCGACGATGAACGCACCGTCGCCGCGGTCAACGAGATCGCCGATCCGGACATGATCAAGCACGGCCCGGCCGCGGATGGCACCTGCGGCGGGTGCCACGAGGTACACGGCTCGCAGGTCTCGCGCCTGCTGAGCAAGCCCTATCCCGAGGAGTTCTACAGCCCCTTCGAGGTCGACCGCTTCGCCCTGTGCTTCTCGTGCCACGACCAGCAGCTTGTGCTCCAGCGGCGCACCGATGCGCTCACCGGCTTCCGCAATGCCGATCTGAACCTGCACTACGTCCACGTCAACAAGCCCAACCGCGGCCGAACCTGCCGCGCCTGCCACAACACCCACGCCAGCACCAACCCGCTGCACGTGGCCGAGACGGTGCCGTTTGGCAACTGGCAGCTTCCGATCAACTTCACCCGCACCGACACCGGCGGCACCTGCGCCCCCGGCTGCCACCAGGCGCTGGGCTACGACCGTGAAGAAGCGATCGACCCCACCGCCGCGCCCAGGCCCCTCGATGAGGCCGCCCGGCAGGAGAACCGCTGATGAGACGCTCACACCTGTACCTGATCGCCGCGGCCGGACTGCTGATCGCCGCCGGCCTGACCACCTGGCTGCTGATCCCCACATCACCCCCGCCCCCGGAAGCCCCGGAAGCCCCGGAAGCCCCGGAAGCCCCGGAAGCCCCCCGGGAAGTGTCCCCGGAAGCGGCCCCGGACAGGGCCATGACCCAACCGCCCACCCAACCGGCGCCCCCGCAACAGCCCCAGGCGCCGCCGCCGCGCCCGGACGCTCCCACACCGACGGTGCCCAACAACGCTGCGCCCGCCCCTGGCGATGGCGAGGCCGAGCCCGAGCCGCGGGTCGAGCCGCGGGTCGAACCCCCTGACCAGGTGGACAGGCCGTCCGCCGTGGCGCAGGCTCCACCCGCCGTCGATGAACCGGACAACGCCCAGCCGTCGCCCCCTTCACCACAGCCCGCGGAGGCTCCCCCCGCCCCCGCAGCGCCCACCCGCGCGCCCGCCGATGCACCCACCGTCACCTGGCAGGCCCGCGACCTTGATGACACCGAGTTGGCCATCCCTGCCGAGCAGCCCACCCTGCTGCTGTTCGTCAAGGGCCAGCAGGCTCGAAGCGACAGTGCCATCGCCGCGGCACGCCGACTGCTCGGCGATGAGCCGGGCGTGCAGGTGGCGGCCATCTTCAGCGGCCCAACCGCCCAGGAAGAAGCCCAGGCCCTGCGCGAGGCCGAGACCTGGCCATGGCCCATCATCGTGGACCCGCGCTACGAAGCCAGCGGCCGGTTCCGCGTCCATGCCTGGCCCACCACCGTGCTGCTCGACCCCGAAGGCGGTGAGCACGCCCACCTCGCCGGCCTGCCGGGGTCGCTGGAGCGCGACCTCGGTGCCTACCTGGCCTACGCCCGCGGCCGGATCGACCGCGCTGCCCTCGAGCAGCGCCTCCAGGTCAACGGCCCCGCCATCGAGCACGGCCCCGAGGCCGCAACGCGTCACCTGCGGCTGATCGAGCGGCTGCTGGCCGGCGACCAGCTCGACATGGCCGGGCGCGAACTGAGCCGCGCACTGGAGCAGGCCCCGGACGATGTGCAGTTGAAGCTGCTCCAGGTCCGCCTGCACCTTCGCCGCAGCCAGGGCCAGGAAGCGCTCGACCTGCTCGAGACCATCCCCGCCGCGGCCGTCCCCGCCCCCGTCCGCCACACCCTGCGCGGCAACGCCCTGCTGCAATCAGGCCGGCTCGAGCAGGCCCAGCAAGCCCTCACCGAGGGCCTCAGGCTCAACCCCCGCCCGGCCGAGACCCACTACCTGCTCGGCCTTGCCCACCAGCGCCAGGGCCAGTGGCAACCCGCGGCGGAGCACTATCGCAAGGCCTTCGAAGCCACTCCTACCGCCCGCACGATTGGCCCAGTGCCATAAGCCGCGCATGAAAGGGCGTACCGGCACTCGTTGAAGTGCCGTTGCGGCGCGGCTTGACCTGCATCTGCAACTCGTGAAGCAGGCGGCCGGATACCGCGATCTGTGCGACAGGATGTCGGAGCCGAGTCGCTATCGCCAGACGGCCCGGCGTCCGGTTCTTGGCAGTCGTCTGAAGAGCTCCCGAAGTCCTGTTTGGTTGCGGCCGAAGCGGCCTTGGGAAGTCATGGACAGCAACCAGGTCAACAAGGAGATCCGCCAACGGATCCGCCCGCTGCTGAAGAGCCGGGGCTTTTCGCAGTTTACGGCCAGGAATTCGTGGCGGTTCCATGACGACAGGATCGATGTCATCAACTTCCGGTCCTTCAACCAATATATGGCGACGCTGCTTGGCTGCACGACATTCTCTTTTGCGATCAACCTCGGTTGTTTCCTGACCTGCATCCCCCAGGACGTGCCAAAGAAATCAAGAGATGGCCTGCGCCTCCCTGAAGAATACCAATGCCACTTCCGCTGCGGGCTGCGAAGGAGCATCTGGCAGTGCATTCGGCAGTGGCGGCTGAGAAGGCCGGACATCTGGTTCATCGACCGCAAGGGGAAGAGCCTCTCTGCTGTTGTGGAAGCGGCGAAAACCCGGCTCGAACAGGATGGTCTCACCTGGTTCGAACGTTTCTCCAACCGAGATGAGGTTCTGCGAATCCTCCTGGAAGAGCCGGAGAACATGCGGCGATTGTGGGGGTTTGGCGCTAACCCTTCCCCGATACGATCTTACCTCGTGGGCCACCTCGCCTCCGCCATGGGGAAGAACGAGTTGGCTGAAGAGCATCTGGCGGCTGCATGGCAGTCCGGTCGCTTCAAGCCTTTGGTGTCCGAGGAGCAGGCTGAAGAGCGACTGTAGCTGGACAGCGCAACTTCATCTTCGTTGAGCAAGGAGACCGCGAGCACGTCTGGCGGCACGGTCAGCCGAAGATCACAAGCAGCACGGGCAGGACCAGCACGAGGAAGATGAGCGTGTTCCAGACCCAGGTCATGCTCGCCAGGCGGGTGTCCAGGTGGAAGAGGTTGGCCAGCATGACCGTCATCACGGCGGTGGGCATGAAGGCCTGGAGCAGGACCACCTCCCAGGCGGCACCGGTCAGGGGCATGGGGGTGAGCTGGGTCAGCAGCAGCAGGAGCAGGATCAGCAGGGGGTTGAGGATGAAGCGGATCAGGGCCAGCAGGGCGTTGTGGGGCATGAAGCGGAAGGTGTCGGCCAGGCGCAGGCGAAGGCCGATGCCCAGGTACGTGCCCAGGCCGCCCAGCCAGAACAAGGCATCGAGCACGTAGTAGTCCTCGACCTGCTGGGGAAACGGCACCGCCAGCACCGCCAGGATCAGACCCAGCAGCGCAAAGTGCACCGCCAGGGAGCGCACGTCGACGAGGTTGACCAGGATCAACCAGGCCACGGACCGGTCGCCCGGCTCGGCCTCACCGAACCATCGGCAGACGGGAAACAGCACGATCACGCCCAGCACGTGCATGATGATGGTCAGGCCCATGGCGTAGGCCAGGGCCTCGTGGCGGGGCTCGATGAGGCAGTAGCACAGGTAGGCCCCCAGCGTCAGGCCGATGTTGCCAAGCCCCGCCGCGGTGGCCATCACCCCCACCTGGCGGCGGTCGCAGCCGATGAGCCGGGCCAGGGGGATGCTGCCCAGGCCCACCCCCGCCACCAGCAGAAGCTGCACGGCGAACAGCCACAGCACCTGCGGCTCCAGCGGCATCCGCCAGATGCTGAAGAGGGCCGTGGGCGACCAGATGAAGACCATGGTGCCAAAGTGCAGCGGCCTGCTGCGGTCCTCATGCACCAGCCCGCGCTTGCGCAACAGATACCCCAGCACCAGGGCGGCGGTGCTGAAAAGGGCAAAGGCGATGAAGCGGGCCGTGGGGCTCATCGGTGGCGCAGCGAAGGGATGGGGGGGCGGGCAGGGCCGGGCGGAGCCTTGGATGAAAGGGGGATTGTACAGAGGGCAGGATGCAGTTGGGGGGCGATGGGGCGACACGGGCCCGGAGGTGCCGACGGGTGTGCCGGAACTGCCGGGCCTGACGGCATGGGATGCATCGGGTACGACAGCCCGCCTGCCAGACGGTGCCGTTGGCGCAGGGAAGGGCATTGGTGGACAAGCCACCAGTGGCGCCTGGCGCGGGCGGGGGGCCGCCGGCGCTGCCGGGCCGCTATAATGCCCCGAGTCGGCCGCGCTGCGGGGGATGCCGCGGCGTCGAGGCCGCACCTTCGTCCCTCCTGACACGCGCCACGCTCACGGACGGGCCATGACCGCTACTTACACCGCCAAAGACATCACGGTACTGGAAGGGCTCGAGCCGGTTCGCAAGCGGCCGGGGATGTACATCGGAGGTGTCTCCGCCGCGGGGCTGCACCACCTGGTGTGGGAGGTGCTTGACAACGCCGTCGATGAGGCCATGAACGGCCACGCCACCGAGATCGGCCTCACGCTGCACAAGGATGGCACATCGATCACCGTCAGCGACAACGGCCGCGGCATCCCCATCGACCTGCATCCGCGCCACAGGAAACCGGCACTGGAGATCATCCTCTGCACGCTCCACGCCGGCGGCAAGTTCGAGCACGACAACTACAAGACCGCCGGCGGCCTGCACGGGGTGGGCGCCAGCGTGGTCAACGCCCTGTCCAAGCAGCTCATCGCCACGGTGAAGCGTGAAGGGGCGCAGTGGCAGATGAGCTTCAGCGCTGGCAAGCCCACCGGCAAGCTCAAGAAGCTCGGGCCCGCCCGCGGCACGGGCACCACCATCTACTTCCACCCCGATCCGACCATCTTCCCCCGCACCGAGTTCGACGCGGAGCTGATCCGCAACCGCCTCGAGATCACCAGCTTCCTGCACAAGGGCGTGCGGATCCAGTTCATCAACGAGCTCGAGGGCACGAA
>PUMS01000178.1 GCA_003551485.1 Phycisphaeraceae bacterium
CCGCCGCGAGGCGCGCCGGGCCCAGGCGGTGGCCCCGTAGAGAGGGCCCGAGCCCGGTGGCTTCATCGCCAGCCCCTGTCCCACCCTACGGCCTGCTCCCTTCCGGGTGGGATTGGCCTCGGGCGCCTTTGACCGCCCTGCCGGGGCGGTCTATTCTGTTACTGCCTGAGTGGGCGGGGGTTGGCAGACGCCTTCGACCGGGGTGGCGGGCGGTGGTGATCGGTCAGGGCAGGGGCCGCCATGGCATACGGCATATTCTCATTCATCGGCCGTGGCTTTCAGAGGTATTTCGTGCGGGGGCTTGGTATTGTGCTGCCCACGGCACTGACGATCTGGCTGGCGGTGGTGCTCTACAATGCGGTGCAGGAGTACGTCTCCAACCCCATCAACGCCGGAATCAAGACTGCGGTCCTTCGCTTCACCGACTACCCGCGCGTGCCCACCGACCAGTTCACCAAGGAAGAGCACTTCATGGAGCACGCGGAGGCCGAGTTCTTCAGAGAGGCTGACCTCCAGGCGCGGATGCTCTATCGGCGCATGCCCGAGCACCAGCGTCGGCCCTGGCTCGAGCACCGCATGCGCCGGGCCAAGCTCGAGAACGAGTGGCAGCGCTACCGCTGGATCGCGGATGTGACGGGACTGGTCTTGGCGGTGCTTGTGATTTACAGTATCGGGCTGATGCTGGGCAGTTACCTGGGGCGCCGGCTCCAACACCGCGTCGAGGCGATCATCGGACGGATTCCTCTGGTGAGGCGGGTCTACCCCTCGGTCAAGCAGGTGACCGACTTCTTCGTCGGCGAGAACCGGCCCACCCAGGAGCAGCTCAGCCGCGTGGTCGCCGTCCAGTATCCGCGAAAGGGCATCTGGTCGGTGGGGATGGTCACCGGCAGCACGATGCGGGTGATCGAAGACAGCGCTGAGGTCGAGTGCCTCACCATCTTCATCCCCAGCGCCCCCACGCCCTTTACCGGCTACGTCATCACCGTGCCCAAGGCCGACGTGATCGACCTGCCGATCAACCTCGAGGAGGCGCTGAAATTCACCATCAGCCTCGGTGTGCTCGTGCCCCCGCACCAGCAGGTGGACCGACGAGAAGATGGCGACCAATACCCCGTGTGGCCCGATGACCCGCCCCGGCCCTGACGCCCTCCACAGGCCCCCCGGACGCCCCCGGACCCCCCGGGACGGCCCCGGCGGCGGGTGGGTGCGGCAAAGAGGCGTGGCGCCGCCCGGATGGCGGGCCGCGGGGCCGGGCCCGAGGGCCAAAGCGCCAAGGCCCCACCGGCCTGGCCCTCCCGGACCGATCAACCCCCTGGCGTGCGAAAAAGGAGAACCATGGAAATCAAAGTCACCGGCCGGCACCTCGAGATCACCGAGGCCATCCGCGAGTACGCCGAGAACAAGGCAGGCAAGCTCCCCCGCTACTTCGACCGGACCAAGGTCGCGGAGATCATTGCCGAACGCATCCATGACCAGTTCGAGGTCGAGATGATCGCCCATGTCGACCGTGCCGACCCCTTCGTCGCGCATGCCAAGGGCCACGACCTCTATGCCTGCATCGACGAGCTGGTGTCCAAGATGGAACGCCAGCTCACCGACCACAAGGACAAGCTGCGAAACAGAAAGCACCCAGAGTGACCCACCCGGCGGCCGCCCTCCCCCCGCCGGGTCCGGCTGGCCTGTGGGGACCGGCCGCGGCCACCCGGTCTCCGGAGGCGCCGCACCCCCGCGGGCGACACGGCGTCCGCCCACGCAGGTTTCGGCCCAAGGGATGATCGTGTCTGCACCCGCCGCCGGCCCCGGCCCGTGCCCCGGCAACGAAACTGACACCGACACGCTGGCCACGCCACGAGCCCATTACACAGGAATCCAACGTATGAAGCTCACCGACTTCGTCGTCACCGAAGCCATCGTCCCCCAACTGGAGAGCACCGACCGCAACGGCGTCATCGCCGAACTGGTCGACAGCCTGGTCAAGGCCGGCGCCTGTAGCCGCAACCTGCGAGACCAGGTGGTCAACGCCATCATCGACCGCGAGCAGAAAGGCTCCACCGGCTTCGGTAAGGGCGTGGCCGTGCCCCACGTGAAACACGTCAAGCTCAAGAAGATGTCCGCCGCGATCGGCCTCAGCCAGAAGGGCGTGGATTTCAACGCCCTGGACAAGGCCCCGGTCTACTCGGTCGTGCTGCTGCTGTCGCCGGAGGATACGCCCGATGAGCACCTTCAGGCGATGGAAACGATCTTCTCGCATCTTCAGAAGGAGACCTTCCGACGGTTCCTCAGGCAGGCCAACTCCGTCGATGAGGTCACCGAGCTGCTCAACGAGGCTGATGCCCAGCAGATCCAGAGCTGACCGCGCGGTCCGGCCGCCCCCCTCCCGCCGGAGGGCCGCCAACACCCGGATGAGCCCGCAGGTCCCCGGCCGGCCACGGCCAGGCGAAGCCGGCGAACCCTCCCCCCCGAATGTCTGGCAGCCTGCTTGCCCGCAGAGGCGCGGACCTGGAGATGGCCGGCTCCCCCGAGCACCAGCGGGCAGGAACAGCCCCGGCCCTTGCCAGCGCTGCTCCGGGCGGCCCGCTCGCGGGGGGAGCGGCGGCAGGGAGCGAATGAACAGCCGTCGCGACCGGCGGGTTCGCAGCATCGGGTCAGGTGCGATGCGTAACCTGGGCCGACCCGCTCAAACCGCGCCGGCAGTGGCCTGCTGACGATGGCCCCCTGTTGCCGGTACCCTGATCTTCCGCCGCGCAACGACTTGCACCCAATCCCAGGCCCCGGACCCGGCGCAGGTCCACCAGGCAGGCCTCAAGAGTTCCCGACCCCGCCTCCCCCCC
>PUMS01000326.1 GCA_003551485.1 Phycisphaeraceae bacterium
CGCGGCTGCGAGGCGGCGGTCGCGCCGCTGGCGCCGCCACCGCCCGCCGCTGTGGCGTATCCTGACCGCTCCCTTTCGCGTGCTGCCTGACTTTCTCGTCATCGGCGCACAGAAAGGTGGAACAACCTCGCTCTTCGATGACCTTGTTCAGCACCCCTGCATCATCTGCCCCTACACGAAGGAGGCGCAGTTTTTCAATCGGCGGCTGCGTTGGACCCTGTGCTATCGCGGCTATTTTCCGTCGCGGTACCTGATGTGGCGGGCCAGATGCAGGATCGGACAGGCGGTGCTGACCGGTGAGGCCACACCGGAATACCTGTTCCATCCCGCGGTCCCGGCACGTGTTCATCGACTGCTGCCTCGAGCCAGGTTGGTCGTTCTGCTGCGGGACCCCATTGCACGGGCCTTCTCCCATTACCAGCACGTGCGCCGTGGGGGCAATGAGCCACTCGACTTCGAGGAGGCAATCGCGGCCGAGCCGAAGCGACTGGAAGGGTTACAGGAACTGGCAGAGAAGGCGCCCTTGACAAGAGTGACAGCACTTACGCGCTATTCGTACTGCACTCGGGGGATTTACGTTACGCAACTGCGGCGATGGCTGACGTACTATTCGCGTGGGCAGGTCTTCATCGGGTTCAGCGAAGAACTGTTCGAATCGCCGCGCGCCGTGTTCGAGCGTGTCTGTCGTTTTCTCGGCCTTGAGCAGTGGACACCGCGATTCCGGATCAGCAACAGCGGCGGCTATCGTGAGGCGATAAGCGAACAAACGCGCCAGCGCCTCATGGAATTCTACGCCCCGTATAACCGCGAACTGGAGAGCCTGCTGGGCTGTCCCGTTCCCTGGGGATACTGACCGTCGCCACGCGTTGCACGGCGCGGGACCGGGGCCGCAGCCGCAGCCGATCACCGGCAATGGCCCGGAACGTCAGCCGCGGCGGACCTGGGGCAAGGAACCGTCTTCCCGCGACATGACGATGGGGCCTTACCGTCGGCAGACGGCGCCGACGCAGCGGCTGAGGGCGTAGCGGTGCCGGGCGACGGCGCTGTAGACGCGGCCGCCCAGCCAGGTCATGCCCGGCAGGCGCAGCAGCAGCCACAGCGGCCACAGCAGGGGCATCCGTTCCAGCAGGGCCACCACGGCATCGAACCCGCCCAGCACGCGGCCGTCGGGCAGGCGCAGGTGCATCTGGCCCATTGCCCTTTCCCTCACGGCCGGGGGCAACTGGGCCAGGTGGGCGGCCTGGTTGACGTCTAGGAATTCCTTCTGACCGTACCACGCCAGCGCCTCCACCCAGCGCCGCGAGGCCATGCAGATCGGACACCTGCCATCGTAGTAGATTCGGTAGCGGTCCATATCGAATCGTAGCGCTGCGCATGCGGGGCGTGGACAAGCCGAAGGGGGGCGAGGGAGGGGGTACAGCGCAGCGCGGCACCGGGTCATGCCGGTGAGGGCACGACACCGGGCTCGTCATCGGACTCATCGGCCTCTTCTCCGGCCTTGCGCGGCGCAGCGCGGGTCTTGCGCTGTTCGGCCTTGAGCAGGTCGCCCACCGTGGGCTTGTCCAGCCGTTCGCCGCGCATCAGGCGCTCGACCTCCTCGCGGGTCAGCGTCTCGTAGCGCAGCAGGGCCTCAGCAAGGGCGGTGAGCTGTTCTTCGTGATCGATGAGGACCTGGCGGGCCTCGGCATAGCAGGTGTCGATCAGGCCGCGCACTTCATCATCGATCAGCTTTGCCGTTTCCTCGCTGTAGGGTCGCTCGGCCTGTTCCCAGGGGTTGGCCCCCTGCTCGCGACCGTAGAGCAGGAAGCCCAGGCGGTCGCTCATGCCCCACTGCGTGACCATGGCGCGGGCGATGCTGCTGGCCTGGCGGATGTCCATCGCGGCGCCGCTGGAGATGTCACCGCAGTGCAGTTGCTCGGCGATGCGGCCGCCGAAGGTCACGCGCAACTGCGCCAGCAACTGGCTGCGGGTCCACAGGTGGCGGTCCTTGTCGGGCAGGGGGATGGTCACGCCCAGGCCCTGGCCGCGCGGGATGATGGTGACCTTGTGCAGCGGCTCGGCGTCGGGGTCGTGGTACATGACCAGGGCGTGGCCGGCCTCGTGGTAGGCGATGACGCGTTTTTCATCCTCATCCACACGGTGGCTCTTGCGCGCCCGGCCCCACTTGACCTTGTCGCGGGCTTCCTCGAGGTCGCTCTGCTCGACGTAGTCCTTGCCCTGGAGCGTGGCGCCGATGGCGGCCTCGTTGATGATCGCGGCCAGGTCGGCGCCGGAGAACATGGGCGTGCCGCGGGCGAGCTTTTCCAGGTCCACATCCGGACCCATCCGCACGCGCTTGGCGTGCACCGACAGGATCTCCGCCCGGCCGCGCACATCCGGCAGGGGCACGTGGATCTGTCGGTCGAAGCGGCCGGGCCGGGTCAGCGCCGGGTCGAGCACGTCGGCCCGGTTGGTTGCGGCCATGACGATGATCTGATCACTGCTGTCGAAGCCGTCCATCTCGACGAGGATGGCGTTGAGCGTCTGCTCGCGCTCATCGTGGCCGCCGCTGGAGACGCCGCTGCCGCGGCGGCGGCCCACGGCGTCGATCTCATCGAGGAAGATGATGCAGGGCGAGTTTTCCTTGGCCTGCTTGAACAGGTCGCGCACGCGCGAGGCGCCCACACCCACGAACATCTCGACGAAGTCGGAACCCGAAATCGAGAAGAACGGCACTTCCGCCTCACCCGCCACCGCCTTGGCCAGCAGCGTCTTGCCCGTGCCGGGAGAGCCGACCAGCAGCACCCCTTTCGGAATGCGTCCGCCCAGGCGCTGGAACTTTTTCGGA
>PUMS01000181.1 GCA_003551485.1 Phycisphaeraceae bacterium
ACCACGTCGCCGGCGCCCTGGCTCTTGAACCGGCCGACCCCCCCGCCGCCCAACAGCGCATCGAGGCCCTCCGCGCTGAGCTCTACGCCGACTGACCCCTCCCCCATCCCGCCTCGGCCCCACCGTCGCGGCGGGTGCGGAGCCGCGGCCCGCGCCAGGCACCAACCCGAACGGCAACCTCATCCCGCCACCCACGGCCGGCTGCGCCTGTCTGCGGCGATGCACGGCGGACGCGCACGCGATCAGAACCGCACGCGCGCACCACAGCACCATGCCCTCATGCGCGGGGCGGACGAGGGCGCGCCCCCGGGAGGCATGACCGCGGCGGTTACTCCTCCTCGGCCTTCTCGATCTGCCAGTATTCCAGCTCGATGGGGGTGGCGCGGCCGAAGATGGTCACGATGACGGTCACCTTGCCCTGCTCGGGATAGAGGGTGTCGACGGTGCCGTGCATGTTCTCGAAGGGGCCGTCGGTGATCTTGACGTGCTCGCCCTTCTGGAACTCCATCTTGACGGTGGGCGCTTCCTCCGGCGGCTTGGAGGCGAGCATCATCTTCTCGATCTCGGGGATGCTCATCGGCGCCGGGCGGCCGGCCTTGCCGATGAAGTCGCCCACACCCGTGGTCTCCTTGAACAGGAAGAAGATGTCCTGCGGGATGCGGCCGTCATCCTCGAGCTTCATCTCGACGAAAACGTAGCCCGGATACAGCTTCTTGAGCTGGATGCGCTGCTTGCCGCCCTTGACGACCTTGACCTTCTCGGTGGGCACGAGGATGCGGTTGACCAGGTTCTCGTAGCCTTCGATCTTCACCTTGCGCAGCAGCGTCTCGCGGACCGAGTCTTCCTTGTTCGAGGCCACGCGCAGCACGAACCAGTTCATCCCCGGGGTGATCAGCGGCTGATCGGGATCGATCGGCGAGGGGATGACCTCACCGCCCCCCTGCTCGACGCGGGGCGACTTGGCGTCCTCGCCCGCGGCGGGCCCGGCCCCGGCGCCGGCGGCCTGTCCGCCCTGGGCCCCGGTCTGGGGCGTCTGGGCGTCGGCGGAGGATTCGGCCCGGGTCTGATCTGCCTCGGTTCGGCGTGCTTCGGCCATGACGGGTGGAACCTGCCTGTGTCTGTTTCTCTTCATTCAGCGCCGCCGCGACGGCGGCACGGGATGGAAGCGGGGTGGTTCAGAACAGCAATCCCTCAAACGGTGAGGTGCCTTCCAGGATGCCGATGGAGATGAACAGTGCCGCGAAGATGATGTCCACGATCCGCAGCAGAATCGCCAACATCAGCGCGCCGATGATCACCACCCACGTCGAGCCGATGAGCTCCTTTCGCGTGGGCCAGTTGACCTTGCGCATCTCGATCTCGGTGGCGATCAGGAAGTCGGCGATCCGCGGACGGTTGGTGACCCAGAACAGCCCGAAAATGGCCAGGGGGATGGCCACCAGACCGATCGCGCCCTGAAGCACGACCAGCAGGTTTCGCGGCTCGAAGGACTCGACCACGTAATCGGTGTCCACCCCTTCGGCCAGCGGTCGCCTCAATTGCAGCGTGCCGGCCTCGACGTCGACGTCGAGCACCTCGAAGCTGATCGCGTCCAGTCCCCGCCTGCGTCGCTGGGCCTCGGCCTCGCTCAGCCCCGCCGCCATCAGCTCGGTGACGGTGGGCGGGCGCACGCGGAGGGAGATTGTGGGCGGGGCGATGCGCTCGCCCTCGGGCTGCTCGGCGGCACGATGCGCGCGGGCCTGCTCGAGCGTGTCGCGGTAGCGGCGCTCGATGCGCGTGGCGGTCTCGCTGCCCACGGGCATCACCAGGTTGGGCTGACCGTTGATGCTCCGCTGGTACTCCCGGGCCATGGGACCGTACTCGCGATGCACGGCGCTGAGACCGGCGAAGATCAGGCTCATCTCGCCCAGCAGCCAGAAGATGGTGCCAAGGATGACCAGGCCGAAGCCAATGAAGGTCATCAGCCGTGCCACCTTGCCCTGTCCGGGCTTGTAGATCGTGAAGGCTCGCAATGCGGTGGTCTCGACGGCAGGAGGGTCAAAGGCGCCGGGGGGCGGTGATGCTCAGAACGCCAACACGGCAGGAGGGACTCGAACCCCCAACCTGCTGATTTGGAATCAGCTGCTCTGCCAATTGAGCTACTGCCGTAGGGGGCTCGCCCGCGGCCGGGCCGGCCGCGGGCGGCAACGGGGTCATCTCCTCTTGATCTTATGCACCGTGTGCCTTCGCAGCCGGGGGGAATACTTCTTCAGCCCGGCCTTGAGCTTCTCCGGCAGCCCGCCCTTGACGTTGACGGGGGTGCGGTAGTTGAGGTCTCCGGTCTCGCTGCATTGCAGCCAGACGTATTCGACGGCTTCGACTTTCTTCTTGGCCATGACGGTTTCCCACTGTGGGCCAACGGTCGCCGGCACGGACCGGCCGCGGGCGGCGGCCACCGCCCCTGCCGGGCCCGGCCCGGCGGGGTCGGCCGGGTCGGTTGCGGCAACTACTCGAGGATCTTGGTCACCACCCCGGCGCCGACGGTGCGGCCGCCCTCGCGAATGGCGAAGCGCGACTGCTCCTCGAGGGCGATGGGCTTCTGGAGCGTGATGGTCATCTCGATGTTGTCGCCGGGCATGCACATCTCGGCCCCGCCGCTGAGCTCGACCGACCCGGTCACGTCCGTGGTGCGGAAGTAGAACTGCGGCCGGTAGCCGTTGAAGAAGGGCGTGTGGCGGCCGCCCTCTTCCTTGGTCAGCACGTAGACCTCGGCGTGGAACTTGGTGTGCGGGGTGATCGAATTGGGCGCGGCGATGACCTGCCCGCGCTCGACCTGATCCTTCTC
>PUMS01000172.1 GCA_003551485.1 Phycisphaeraceae bacterium
CAGAACGCCACTGACGACGTCAGCCAGCCGTCGAACAGGCCGGTGTCGTCGAACGCTTCGTGCCCGGCCATTTCCCGGTACAGCGCGTGCGTGGCCGGGTCGTTCTCCCATGACATGATGACCAGGTCGCCCCGTTGGAGCTGCGAGGCATCGTCCACCGTGATCACTCGGGAGCCTGGCTCGTGCCTCGTGGTGACACGAGCCAGGATGCCCCCCTCGCCCAGTGTGCCCCACAGTTCCCACGCGTTGTGCATGGAAACACCATCACGCTCATCGTAATCCACGGGTCGCGCGTAGCGTCGTTGATGGCTCCAGCTTCTTTCGGTGTCGCCTGCGCAGTTGAGCCGGAAATGCTCGCGCGGGCCGATCCAAAGCAGCCCGCCGGTCCAGTTCCACTGCTGGGTACCATGGCCCGTCGGTCCGAGCACCTCGAGCAGGGGTCGCTCGAAGTGGAAGATGGTCTGGCCCTTGCCGTCCCCGCGCAACACCACGCCATCACGGTGCAGCAGGATCATGTGCTCGAAGTGATAGGTGCCCGCGGGGAAGTACACCGCCCCCCCGCCGCGCTCCCACGCCGCATCGATCGCATCCTGCACGGGGATGTCGTTGAGCGTCCGCCCGTCACCGGCTCCGTTGAAATCCCGGATATCGACCACCACCGGCACGTCCGGCACGGGCACCTCGCCGCGCTTGTAGCCGGCGAACGACACGTTGGGAAAGTGCGTGTGCGTGTACGGGTTCTCCCTGTACGCCGACCAGAGCTGCGCTGCGGTGGTGGGTGGCTCGCCGTGGGCAGGCCCTGCGCCAATGGCCAGGGCGGCCCATGCGAGCAGGGCTGTCGCATACGCCACCCGGCGCGGCGATCCCCGCCGCGAAGCGCGCCAAGGCATAAGGGGGATGGTTGGGGTAGGACGGCCAGGCACGTTGCTGATGATCATTCGCGAGCTTTCTTGGGACGGTGGTGGCCGTTTTGGGGTAATGGCTCGAGGGGCGACAGCCCGGGCGCAGCAGGGCCGGGTTGCAGTGCCCGATGAGGGTTGCTCCCCCTCTTCGTTTATGGCAATTGAAGCCGTCGTGGACCCGCCTGTCAATGCGTATTTGCGCAATCTGTTGTGTCTTGGCGCAAAGACGTGTAACATGATGGAGAGATGACTGGCCGCTGCAAGGGCAGGAAAATGCTAGTTGATAAAGAAAAACAGGCCGGTCCTGCCCACGTGGCCTGCTGTATCGGGACCGACACCACCTATGCTCTGGAGACGTTGCGGGGTGTGCTGCGCTATGCCAACGAGCGCGGCGGCTGGCATTTTGCCCGGACGGGCATCATGCCCGTGGTGTCCATGGACCGGCTCAGTGAGAAGTCGTGCGATGGCATCATCGCCGCGGTCACCACGCTCGAGGACTGGCGGCTGATGGCAGGCAGGGGCGTACCCGTGGTCAATCTCTCCAACCGCCTCGAAGAGGTGGACCTGCCACGCATCGGGCCGGATGATGGGGCCATTGGTCAGATGGCAGCGGAATACCTGCTTGAACGGGGGTTCAGCGAATTGGCGTTCGCCGGATTTCCCGATCACTGGTATTCGGATCGACGCCAGGCGGCGTTCGAAAGGACCGTGCAGGCCGCGGGCCGGCGGTGCCACAGCTATCTTCGCGACACCGGCAGGAGCGACCCCGGTTCGCTTCGCGCCTGGCTGGGCAACCTGCCCCATCCGGTCGGCGTGCTCGCTGCCAACGACATCCGCGGCCGGCACGTGGTTGAAGCCTGTCTGGCCACCGGCTTGCGGGTCCCTGAGGATGTGGCCGTTCTGGGCGTGGACAATGATGAATGGCAGGCGGCGATGGCCAACCTGCCACTGACCAGCATCGACCCCGATGGCCGACGTCTCGGTTACGAGGCGGCCCGCCTGCTCGATGCGCTGCTTTCCAGCCCGTGCGATGCCATGGCGCCAGTCTGGATCGCCCCGGCGGGGGTCGTGACGCGGCGCTCGACCGACATCATTGTCGTCAAGGACCCTGTTGTAGATAAAGCGGTGGCCTACATCTGCCAGCATCTGTCCGGTGGTTTGACAGTCGAGGAGGTGTGCGATCACGTGGACGTGTCCCGGCGCAATCTCGAGCTTCGGTTCCGTCGCGCCCTGGGACGAACCCCCTACGCCTTCATCCGCCAGCAGCGCGTCAAGTGGGCCCGGAAACTGCTGCTGGAGACCGACATCGGCCTGAAGGAGATCGCCCGGCGCTGCGGTTTTGGACCGCCCGAACGCCTCAACGTCGTATTCCGCGACATCACCGGTGAGGCCCCAGGTGCTTACCGTCAACGTTTCCGTCGCTGAACGTCATCGCGACTTCTCGCCGCATCTGCGATGACGCCCTCGATGGAACCTCGTTTCCAGACTGTTCGGCACCTGGTTCGCCTGGGCGGTTGACCAGGCCGCACCGCAACGTGACCTGCACCGTCGCACGCCCGTGTCGGGCAGGGGCGCAGCGGCTCATCCGGCCAAGCTGCCACGAACCCCTCGACGGCGGCCGCGCCCCCATCACCGACCGCGACAGCCCCATCGTCCTGCTGGGCGACAGCCACCTGCTGGCGTTCCACATCGGCAGCGACATGCACGCCATCGGCGCCGGCCTGGGCGACCACCTGGCCGCGCGCCTGGGCTTTCCCCTGGACGTGGTGGGCGTTCGCGGCTCAGGCGCCACCGCCTGGCGCATGACCCTGGTTCGCCGCCGCGACAACCTCGAGGGCAAGAAGATGATCATCTGGTGCCTCAGCGCCTGCGAGCTGACCGAGGCCTCCGCCTGGGCGCCGCTGCCGGCGGCCG
>PUMS01000124.1 GCA_003551485.1 Phycisphaeraceae bacterium
CCATGCCCCAACCGAGCGAACACCCCCGCGCCGACCCGCCGCCGACACGAGTCCCGGCGATGTCGGCGGTGCTGACCAGCCCCCCCAACTCATCCACATCCCCCTGCTGCACGAGCCACCGGCCGAACCCGACCCGGCCTCCGCAGCCGCCGGCCACCCGCCGGCCACCGAACCGATCACGCCGGCCCCAGCCACCGCATCGGCCGCCACCGCGGGCCCGCTGGACAGCCTCGACGCCGTTCCCCCGCCCCCGTCATCGCTGACCCCGACCCCAACTGCACCCGATCAATCCCCCGCCGCCTCCGGCGCCGACGATTCACCCGCCATTGCCACGGGCCACCCCGCCGAGCCCACCGCCAAACCCGGCACGTCCGCATCCTCGCCCGGCCTCGTCGCCGGCCGCGCCTACCGCAAGCACCTGGACCTGCCCGACCTGCCCCCGCTGCGCCTCGACGGCATCACCTGGTCCGGCCCCGACCGCCCCGGCGCAGCGCTGATCAACGGCATGGTGGTCCGCGCCGGGGAAGAGATCGACGGCTACGAAGTGCTCACCATCGAGCGCCGCCGCGTCCAACTGCGATGGGAAGGGACCGAGTTCTTCCTGGTCATGCCCTGAGCGCCAACCTCGGGCGAACCATCAACCGTGCCCGTTCACGAGGGGCCATCGGATAGGGTGGGTTCCGCTCGGCGGACCTCGCCCTACCCACCCAACGTGCTGCGCCGTGCGATCACGCGTGCCAGCGCACGCGGCGGGCCACGTCGGTCCAGTTGACCACGTTCCACCAGTTCTCGACGTACTCGCCCCGCCGGTTCTGGTACTTGAGGTAGTAGGCGTGTTCCCACACGTCCAGCACCAGCACCGGGGCGATGGCCCAGGTGGTCAGCTTCTGCTGGTTCTCGCCCTGGATCACCAGCAGGCGGCCGCTCATGGCATCGTGGCCGAGGATGCCCCAGCCGCCGCCCTCGACGGCGCCGGCCGCGGCCGAGAAATGGGCCTTGAGCTTCTCCAACGACCCGAAGGACTTGTCAATCAACTCACGAAGCGCACCGTCGGGCTCACCGCCGCCGCCGTTGCCGGACGGGGCCATGTTCTCCCAGAAGATGCTGTGAAGGGCGTGCCCGCCGCCGTGAAAGGATACTTCGCGGCTGTAGTGCTTGACCAGACCGAAGTCGCCCGACTCGCGGGCCTCGGCCAGCTTGTCCAGGGCGTTGTTGAGCCCGCGGACGTAGGCCGCGTGGTGGGCGCCGTGGTGCAGGCGCATGGTCTGCTCATCGATGTGCGGCTCCAGCGCATCGTAGGCATAGGGCAGCGGCGGCAGGACGTACTCATCGCGGTCGGCGTCGTAGCCGGGCAGCGTGCGCCCGGCCTCGCGTTCACGGCCGCCGTGGCTTGCGGCGGCGGCGGCGGGCGAGAAGGCGGCGGACATGAGTCCGGCGGCGGTCAGGCCGCTGGCGGCGAGCATCTGACGTCGGTTCATGGCTTGCTCCTTGACAAACGGAGGTTCACGAGGCGCATCGGCACCGGCCGCGCCCAAGGCGTACGGCCCCCCGATCCCGCCCGCTGGGCCGCCGGCGACATGCCCGATCATAGGGTCACGCTGGCCAGTGGCAAGGCATTCTCGATAAGGTCATCCCGATTCCACGAACGGGTCAGGTCGATCGGCAGGGCGACCCCGTGCTCGTGGTCGCTGGCCAGGACGATCATCGTCTCGCCCTCGAGCTCGTAGCCCATCTCCGCCGGCTGGTGGCCCATGACGAACAGTTCGCAGCCCCATGCCCTGGCCAGGGTGTCGGCCAGTTCCTGGGTGTGGTTGCGGCCCCAGACCATGCGGTAGGCATGTCCGTTGTATTTCAGGTCCGTTTCCGTGGGCACCCGGTCGATCACCGTGGGGTCGAACTCGCCCAGATGGCGCGGCGAGGGCAGCGAATGGCAGCAGAACACGCCGTTGGCGCAGCGCACCGCCAGCAGGAAGCTCCGCAGAAACCGCCCCAGGCTCGCCCGCACCTCTTCAGCGCCATTCCCGTAGAGGTAGTCCACGCCCGCATCGAAGGCCCGCACCACGTTCACCCCATCCTTGACAATCCCCTCGCCACCGAGTTGGGCCAGGTCGTGGTTGGCCAGCAGCAGGTGGACCTGGCCGGGATATTGCAGCTTCAGCGCTGCGGCCCGTGCCAGCGTGCGGATCGAGAGGTCGCGGCCGTTGACCATGTGGGGGCCGTGGAGCAGTTCATGCAGCAGCAGGTGGTGATCCGCAGAGGCCCCCAGCCTCGCCAGGCGCAGGAGGCGCAGGAAGTTGAGCCCGTGGTCGTGCAGGTCGCCGCAGGCCAGCAGCCGGCCGCGCCCGGGCAGGTCGACGACGCTGCCGGCACGGCCGGGCGCGTTGAGGCAGGCTTCAGCGGCGCGGTTGAAAAGGTCGATAACCACGGATGGAGCCTGGAGATCCAGATCCTCGCCCGGCAGGGGGGTGGAGCGGTCATCGGAGCCTGTGCGGGATGGGTTCATGATGCGTATTATGGTAGATGGTCGCGCCGCCGACCACCCGCGGCCCGATGCGGCGCCGACGCCCCGGCCCCCGGACGCCCCGGACGCCCGCATTGTGCAATCCGCAGCCCCGCGCCGGCGGCAGCATGGGCGCGGCCAGGTTGGATTGCCCCCGCGTTGCTTGCGCAGGGCCGTGGCCCGCGCCCGGCGCCCTGTCGGCGGGGCCGCGCCGTCTGGGTGGAGGTTGGGATGGGTCTTGCCACGGTCAGGGACGGGCAGAGGCCCCGCCGCGCCCGTGCCGGCCACCACCCCTGCGAGCCGCGCCCCACCGGAGGCGCTTCGGGCGGGCGGCACGCTGCCCCGCGCCGGGGGCCTTATCAGCCGTCAGCACGCCCCGATGCCGTCGCACCGCCCCCCGGGCCGGGCGATGGGGGCGAAGACGTCGCCTCGGCAGGCAAAATTCTGCCGTGGCCACGCAATAAGCGCGTGTGTGGGCCGTTGTAACGGCAGGAAGATGGCTGGATGGCGCCCAATACGCCCGGAAACAGTCTGAACGAACTGCTCCGCCGTGTGGGCAACGGCGATCCAGCGGCGTGGCAGGAGCTGGTCGAGACCTACTCTCGCCGGATTTACGGTCTGCTGCTCAAGCAGTGCGGCGACCGCGAACTGGCCGAGGAACTGACCCAGGAAACGTTCGTGCAGGTGGTCACCCACATCGACCACTACCGCGAACAAGGCAAGTTTGAGCCATGGCTTTTCCGAATCGCCGTCAACCGGCTTCGCGACGAAATGCGTCGCCGCAAGCGCCACGCCCGGCCGATGGATATGAGCGCCGGCCGCGCCGGCGAGGGCGAGGAGGCCCTGGCCACCGCCTGGCAGGGCATCCAGGAGAAAATCGTCGGCCGCGACCTGATGGCCCCGGCGACGCCGTTCGATCAGGCCTCGCGCAACGAGCAGATCGAGCGGATCAGGCAGGCCGTCGAGCGGATGAGCGATGCCGACCGCGAGATCCTGTACCTGCGGCATACCGCCGGGCTGCGGTTCGCTCAGATCGCCGAGATGCTCGAGCAGCCGCTGGGCACCGTGCTGGCACGGGGCCACAGGGCCCTGGCCAAGCTGAGAAAGACGCTGCAAATGGAGGGCGACGGCGCTGCCGGCCCATCGTCACGGACGGGAAGCTGAATCGTGAGGGCGGCCGGTAGCCGACAGGCGATCGGCCGGTAGCGGCCGGCTCGGGCAAGAGGCTCAGGTCGGCCGAGGGGACGGGTTACCATGAACGAGCGAAACTGGACACAATTCGACGGCCCGCTGAAGCCGCACCGGCCCGTTGACCTCGAGCGGCTGCTCGACGCCGCACTGGCGCCGACGCCGGGCTCGAAGCAGCTCGCCCGGCGTATCCTGGCCGAGTTGGCCGAGCGAGCCGATGGCATCGAGCCACAGTTGCGACATGCGCTCGATGTCGCCTTGGCGCCGCCGCCGCCACCGGCGGGGCTGACGCAGCGCATCCTCGATGCCACCAGCGATCAGGTGCCCACGCGCCTGACCCGCAAGCTCGATGTGGCCCTCGAGCCCGAGCCCGTGGGCGAGCCGCTCAAGCAGCGGATCGTCGCCGCGCTCGATGAGCAGGAGGCGCCGGCCACGGCCGCCGCCACGGCGGCCACGGCCGTCGGCGAGGAGGATGCCCAGGAGGGCGTTGGCGCTGCGGCCGCGTCGCGGCCATCGCTGCCGCCGTACGTCGCCGGGCGAATCCGTCGCCAGCGCCCCCGCCGGGGCCTGGCCGAGAGCTGGCGCTACGCCGCCGCCGCCGCGGTGGTCGCCATTTACGGCGCCGGCCTGTGGATGAGCCTCTCGACCAGCGAGCCGACCGACCGGTCGCAGCCCGCGGCGGGGCTCGACCACGCCGAAGGCGCCGTTTCCTTCGCTCGCGTGCAGCAGGAGGTGGACCAGGTGTTCGACCGGGCCGCTTTCCCCGCGTTCACCGACCGCCATGACCGGGAGATGGACCTGCTGACGCTCGAGATCGAGCAGATGCTGGATGAGTTCATCGTCGATGGGCTGTTTACGCCGCAGGAAGCCAGGTTCGGCCCGCAACTGGGTCTGGAGATGGATCCGGACCCGCTCGACCCTTCGGATATGTTCTAAGCCCCACGGCGCCGAAGGATTCAACATGCCTTGCCCACGGTCACGCCGCCGCGCCGGTCACGGAGGGTCGCAAGCGCTGCCGGGTCATGTGGCGTGATGGGTGCTTCACAGGAAGGATTTGGTCTGATGCAACGGGTCACCGCGATGGACGCCGGCACCGCGACCAGCGGCCACCGGTCCACCCCCGCTGTGGGCTGGTGCCTCGTGGCCCTGGTGCTGCTGACCGCTGTGGCCGTCGGCCTGGCCGGGGGCGGTGGGGCCGGGGAGGCGGGAGCAGCCGGGGAACCCGAGCAAGCCGGGGACTCCGGGCGTGAAGGCGAAGCCGCCGGTGGCGGGGGTCTGGCCAACGCCCAGCGCGAGGCTGAGGGGGCTGTTGGCAGTGGCGGGGACGACCGCGCCGATCTGCCCGATGGCGCGGCGGCGTTCCTCGATGACCGCGAGCGCTTCGCCCAGGCCATGCAGATCATCGAGGACATCGATGCCGCGTTGGCCGAGGAAATCCGTCAGGTCCACGCCCGCGATGCCGCCCGCACCTGGGAGATGCTCCAGCCGCACATGCGAACCATCCGGCGCATGCAGCTCATCCGCAGCCGCGACCCCAGCGGCTACGAGCTGCGCATCCGCGACATCCGACTCGCCCGCCGCGCCACTTCGCTCGCCGATGAGCTTGCTCAGGCCCGCCACGCCCGCGAGCGCGAGCGCGCGGCCGAACTGGAGAAGGAACTGCAAGAGCTCGTGGGTGAGCACTTCGACCTGCGCCAGCGCATCCGCCGCCACGAGGTCGAGCAGTTCGAAAAGCGCATCGAGCAGTTGAAGCAGGGCATCGAAACCCGCCAGGAGCAGCGCGACACGATCATCCAGCAGAAGCTGAGGGAACTGCTCGGCCGCGCCCCCACCCCCGACTTCTAGACCCCTGTCTCCTTGTCTCCCGGTCTCACCGCGTCAGGGCCCCTTTGTTCCCCCACGGTGCTGCCGCTACCTTGATGTGGTCGCAATGATGCGCGAAGGGAGCGGCGGCGATGACGCCCAGGCAGGTGCTCGAGCTGGCGAAGCGTGAGAAGGTCGAGTTCGTCGACTGCCGCTTCATGGACTTTCCCGGACTGTGGCAGCACATCATCTTCGGCATCGAGGCGTTGACCGCCCAGGCCTTCAAGAACGGCTTCGGCTTCGACGGTTCGGTCCTGCGGCCCTGGCAGGCGGTCAACGAGGCCGACATGCTCATCGTGCCCGTGGCCGACACCGCGCGCCTCGATCCGTTCTACGACCGGCCCACGCTCTCGCTGATCTGCGACATCAAGGACCCGGTCACACGTAAGGAATACTCCCGAGACCCCCGCTCGGTGGCGCGCAAGGCCGAGAACCACCTGCGAAAGACCGGCATCGCCGACCGCGCCTGCTTCGGCCCGGAGATGGAGTTCTTCATCTTCGACAGCGTCTGTTACGACCAGGGCATCAACGAGGCGGTGTACCGCGTCGACTCCGCCGAGGGTGTGTGGAACCGCGGGCGGCGGGGGCCGGACAACCTCGGCTACCAGGTCCGCCCGCACGAGGGCTACTTTCCCGCACCGCCCATGGACAGCATGGCCAACCTGCGAAACGAAATCGCCGCGGTGATGCAACGGCTCGACATCCCCATCGAGTGCCACCACCACGAGGTGGCCACCGGCGGCCAGGCCGAGATCGACCTGCGCTACCAGGACCTGCTTCGCATGGCCGACTCGTGCATGTATTTCAAGTACGCGGTCAGAAACGTCGCCGCCCGGTTCGGACGCGTGGCCACCTTCATGCCCAAGCCGCTTTACGGCGACAACGGCAGCGGCATGCACACGCATTTTTCGCTGTGGAAGGGCGGCAAGCCGCTGATGGCCGGCCGCCACTACGCGGGCCTGTCGCAGGCCGGCCTCCACGCCATCGGCGGCATCCTCCACCACACACCCTCACTGATGGCGCTGACCAACCCCACGACCAACAGCTACAAGCGCCTCGTGCCCGGCTACGAGGCGCCCACGCGGCTGGTCTACTCCTCGCGCAACCGCGCTGCGGCGGTGCGCATCCCCGTCTACCAGGACAACCCCCGGACCAAGCGCCTGGAGCTGCGCTTCCCCGATTGTACGGCCAATCCCTACCTCGCCTTCGCTGCCATCACCATGGCCGCCATCGACGGCATCCAGAACCGCATCGACCCCGGCGATCCGCTGGACAGGGACCTCGACACCCTCGATGCCGATGAGCTTTGCCAGATCGCCAACCCCCCCATCAGCCTCGAGCACGCCCTCACCGCCCTCGAACACGACCACGACTACCTGCTCGCCGGCAACGTGTTCACCGGGGAACTGATCCGCTACTGGGTCCGATACAAGCGCGACAACGAAATCCGCGCCCTGGACAGCCGCCCCCACCCCTGGGAGTTCTGCATGTACTTCGATGCATGAACCGGACGATGGGACCGGTGAAATGGGCGCGAGGGTTCAGGCAACCGGCGGGCTCACTCGGCCTCGAAAAACCGGGCGGTGGTGCCACCGGGGCCGACCCGCAGCCGTACCGGCCGTGCGCAGCGGGGGCAGCGGCCGGTGTAGGCGGTGCCCTCGCGGTTGCGGTAGATGCGGCTGTAGGCCCCGCAGCATCGCCAGCGGATGGCCACCCAGGGCCGATGCCGCAGCGTCTCACCGCCGGATGCGGTGTCCCCGCCACCGCCGCTGGTGCCCCGCACCTGCCCGTTGAACTCGAAAACGTCATCGAACCGGCTCATCCCCACCCCTGATCGGCCGGATCGGCCCGCCCGCTGGAGTATGCCGGCCGATGGCGGGCAGTGACGTTCGCTGCATCGTCACATCACGCGGTGGCCGATGTCGCGTCGGTACCAGGCGCCCTCGAAGTGGACCTTCCCGCACGCGGCGTTGGCCCGGTCGCGGGCCTGGCGAAGGTCATCACCCAGGGCGCAGACGTTGAGCACCCGCCCACCGGCGGTGACCACCTGGCCGGAGCGGTCGGTGGCGGTGCCGGCGTGGAAGATGACCACCTCCGGCTCCGCCGCGGCCTGATCCAGCCCTTCGATGACCCTGCCCTTCTCGTAGGGGCCGGGGTAGCCCTCGCTGGCAATGACCACGCAGCAGCAGGCGCGCCGGTCCCAGTCGAGCTCGACCTGGTCGAGGCGGCCCTCGGCCGTGGCCAGCATCAGCTCGGCCAGGTCGCCCTTGAGCCGCGGCAGCAGGGCCTGGATTTCGGGGTCGCCGAACCGGCAGTTGAACTCGATCACCTTCGGCCCGCCGGGGGTGAGCATCAGCCCGGCATAGAGCACACCGCGGTAGGTGATGCCATCGCGGTAGAGCGCATCGACGGTGGGTACGAGAATCTCACTTTCGACCTGGCTCATCAGCTCATCGGTCATCAGCGGGGTGGGGCAGTAGGCCCCCATGCCGCCGGTGTTGGGGCCCTCATCGCCCTCGAATGCCTGCTTGTGGTCCTGCGTGGTGTCGAGCATGTAGATGTTGCGGCCATCGACCAGGGCCAGGACCGAGACCTCCTGGCCCGTCTGCCGCTCCTCGATCACCACGGCATCGCCGGCATCGCCGAACTCGCGGTCGATCATGATGCGCCGGACCGCGTCGGCGGCCTCCCCGGCGTTTGAGGTGACGATCACCCCTTTGCCCTTGGCCAGGCCCGCGGCCTTGACGACCACGGGCGTCTCGTGATGCTCAGCAAAGGCCAGCGCAGCGCCGGGGTCGCGGAAGATACGCGCCTCGGAAGTGGGCACGGCGACCGACCGCATCAGTTGCTTGCTCCAGGCCTTGTCGCCCTCGATGCGTGCCGCGGCGGCGCCGGGTCCGAACACGGCCCGGCTCTTGTGCTTGAGCCGGTCGGCCAGGCCCGCCACCAGCGGGTCCTCCGGGCCGATGACCACCAGGCCCACGTTATTGTGCCGGCAGAAGAAGTCGATGGCATCGGCGTTGCGGGTATTGACCGGCTCGATGGCCAGATCGAGGTTCTCGCCGATCTGCGCGGTGCCGGCGTTGCCGGGGGCGAAGAACAGCCTGTCGCAGAGCGGGCTCTGCTTCAATTTCCAGCCCAGCGCGTGCTCGCGCCCGCCGCTACCGATGATGAGGATGTTCATAGGGGCCGCCATGATAGGTTGTGCCACTCACCCCGCAAAGGGCGATCCCCGCCGCCGGCTGGCACGCAACGCTTGGCGTGGTGGGCGATTGGGGCTACGCTGGTGGAGCGTATGGTGCAACTGGGTGTCAATCTGGATCACGTGGCCACACTTCGTCAGGCGCGGCGGGGGCTGGAGCCGGACCCGGTCTGGGCCGCGGTCGAGGCCCAGCTTGGCGGGGCCGATGCCATTACGCTTCACCTGCGCGAAGACCGCCGCCACGTGCAGGACCATGACCTGGGGCGCATCGCCGCCACCTCGCAGGTGCGGCTCAACCTCGAGATGGCCGCGACCGAGGCCATGCTCGAGATCGCCCTCCGCACCCGGCCCCACATGGCCACGCTCGTGCCCGAGGGCCGGGCGGAGATCACCACCGAAGGGGGCCTGAACGTCGTGGGCGACATGGGATTGCTCAAGCAAGTGGTCGCCCGCCTGCGCGAGGGGGGCATCACGGTCAGCGCGTTCATTGACGCCGAGATCGAGCAGGTCGACGCCGCGGCGGAGGCCGGCTTCGACATGTGCGAGCTGCATACCGGCCCCTACGCCCACGCCTTTCATGAAGCCGGCGGCGACCTGCCGAGAGGAACCATGAAGAAGCAGCTCGAGCGCCTCGCCGCCGCCGGCCGGCGCATCACCCAACTGGGGATGCTTTTCAACGCCGGTCATGCGCTCAATTATGTAAACATCGGCCCCGTGCTGGCCCTGGCGAACCTGCGCGAGCTGCACATCGGCCACAGCATCGTCAGCCGCGCCCTGTTCGTCGGCCTGCGCCAGGCGGTGGCCGAGATGAAGCGCCTGCTGGCCCAGGCCCCGCCCGCGCCGTGGGCAGCGTCCGCCCGCGCCTGACCGGCCGGGCCGAGCCCGGTGGCTGGGTGGGCCGGTGCCAGTGATTCTCAGACCCCACGCGCTCCTGGAGGTGCCCCATGTTCAGGAAACTGCCAATGGCCCGGTGGATGAGGCTGCCGATGCTGGTGCTGGCCATCGCCGTGCCGGCCGCGGCGATGGGCTGCGCGGGAGCCGATCAGGCCCCTGCCGACCCCGACCCGTCCGGGGCGGCGCAGCAGCGGGCCCAGGATGCCGACGGCGAGGTCGTGGTCACGCCGCTGGTGGATGAGGGGGGTGTACATGAGTTTCTCCAGCGCGGCGACCGGGTGCTGTTTCTGGGCGATGATGTGACGCAGCAGATGTTCTACACCCAGGCCACCGCCGCGGGACTGCTGGCGCTGATGCCGCGGCAGGAGCTTCGCTTCTTCAACGGCGGCCGCAACGGCTCCAGTGCCGCCGATGCCGTCGAGTGGGCGCCGGACCTGCTGGAACTGACCCGCCCGACGGTGGTGTTCGTCCTCTTCGGCCTCCACGAGGGCCTGGCCGGGCAGGATCAGCCACAGCAGACGCTCGAGACCTACCGCCGCGGCCTGAGCGACCTGGCGCAGGTGGTGGGCCGGCATGAAAGCGTGCGTCGGGTGATCGTCGCCAGCCCGCTGCCTGCGGCCACGCTGGCCGTCGAGGTCGGGCCGCCGACCGGGGCCAACGTGCTGATGAGCCGCATGGCCGAGGCGACGGTCGAGGTGGCCAGGGAGCAGGGGGTGGGGTATGTCAACCTTTTCGAGTTCATGCGGCAGGTCTACATCGCCGGCAACATCGGCGCCGGGGCGCGGATGACCTTCGAGAACGGCCTGCCCACCGAGGAAGGCCACGTGGTGATCGCCAGCGCGCTGATGGCGGCGATGGGGGTGACGGCGCAGGACCTGGAGGCGATCGGCTGGTCGCCCCTGCCGCCGCGCCGGATGCACCGGGTGCGTCAGGTGCTGGCGATCGCGGCCTCACCGCCGGATGAGGCCCTGGCCGCCCGCAGCCGGGCGCTCTACACCACGCTGACGCTCCATGATGAACGCTTCTTCCGCGCCTGGCGCCTGGCCGGGCGCAGCCGCTCGGTGCCCGAACGCCGGCGCGCCATGGCCCATGCCGATGAAGCCTGGCGCCACGTGCAACTGGTGGCCATGAGCTACTACGCCCCGCCGGATGGCCCCGCCCCGGCCATGGTCCAACCCCTGCCCATGCCACCCCACCCCGGAGCCGACGAGCAGGACACCGCCGATCCAGGGGACACCCCGCAAGCCCCGCAAGGCACCGACTCCCCGGATGGCCCGCCAGCCTGGCCCGCTCCCAATGAGCACGGTGGCATGACACCGTAGAAAGCGGCCCGCCGGATTTGGCCTGCGCCCGGGCAACGTGGCCGGCATACCGGCCCAGAGGGCCCGAGGTCAGCCAATGGGGGCTTCACACCCGCGCGGCATCAGCGCGTGGCATCAGAACGCCGGCCGGGGATTGAGCTGGATCGAGCGGCCATCATCCATCTCGCGTACCTGTTCGAAGGCCTCGCGACGGTGCTCGAGCCACGCCGGCAGCAGGTGACGTTCGGCCAGGTCGAGGGCCAATTCGCGGACCGTGGCATCGCCGTCATCCATCGCCTCGGGCTCGACCTGTTTCAGTCGGGCGCGTTGGTCCGCATCGAGTTCCAGCTCCTTGGGCTTGCGGCCGGCCAGCGCGCCCAGGACCACCACCTCCGTGCCCTCCCGCAAGGCGATGGGCGCATCATCGATCCGCAACGGTTCGAACGGGTCGCCGATGCTGATCCACGGCCCGATGTTCGGCTCGTGGATCATCACCACCAGCGCACGCGGCCGGTCGCGGTGATGGTCGAACACCGTCACCCACTGGATCGCCGCGCCCTCCTGCATCGCCTCGGCGCCCTGGTAGACGGTCCCGACGGCGGTGCGCGGGGTCAGGTCCAGTACCTCCAGCACCGGGGGATCACCCGTGTCGTGGCCGGCGGGGGTCCGAGCATCATCGCAGGCGCTTGTGGCAACTGCGACCAGCGCCATCAACAGCACTGCCGGGCTGTGATGCAAGGCTCGCTTCATGGCTGTGGCTCCTGCTCTCCATCGCGGTCCACGCGTTCGAGCTTGAGCTCGAGCGCATACGTGGGCGCGAACACGGACCCATCCATGGACCGAACGGTGGTGACGGTGGTTCTTCCCCCCCTGGTTTCGCGCCTGCTGTGCGAGACCGGTGCCCGTGCACGGACCGATGATGAAAACAGCACGCGCACCGTCGCTTGCTCCCGCGACCGCGGTGACAGAGTACTGTCAAGCAAAACTTCCTTGAACACCGCACCGAGCGGCCCATCGCTCAGCCGCATGTCCGTTGGGTCCGGCGATGCCGAGACGAGCTGCACCCGGCCCGTCTGCGGATCGCAGACCAGTTTGCACACGTACCGCGCTCGCGTCCGGTAAAGCGGCAGTCGCTCGCGGATATCCCGGCTGTTCATGCCAAGGAAGCGGCCGTACCTCATGCGGGCCTCGTAGATCGCATCCAGGCGCGACGTGAGTTCGGCTGCGATCACGACCCGATCGGCCTCCACCGATTCAACGGAAAGCTCCTTGGTCCACCCGTACCATGTCTTGAGCGACTCGTTCCTGAACCGGAGGCGGGGCGCATCGCGCACCGCGGCGTCCCCGGCCTCGATCCGTGCCCGCACCACCTGGCGCATCCGGTCAATCCCCCGGTTGCGTTGCACGTAGTCCTCGAGCATGCCGCGATCAATGGGCCTACTGTCGCTGTCGTAGCTTTGCAGCATCACCCGCTCCTGCGGCTCCACGAATCGCCAGACCCGGCTCTCATCCGCCACCTCACCGCGCTCGCTGCCGCCCTGCGCATCGCCGCCCCCCTGGCCCTGTGCCGACAGCGCCAGCCCGCATGCCAGGCCCATCACCAGCCCCGCCATCGCACCGTGACCTGCAACGCGAAGCATCATGATCGACCTCCCGGGCCCGTGGTGGCCCTGAACTGCCCGCCGGCCCCTTTCCAGACGCCCGGCACATCCACCCGGCATTCTAATCTTGCCCGAAGTGACGAAACAAGGGTGCTGGCCATGTCACCAGGGCCCAGGATGAACGCATTTTCGGTGGGTGCCGTGGTCAGTCAGGCCGGGGATGGCCGTGAAGGGCCGGCACTGGGGGCGTCGCACCGTCGCGACACGGCCCTTGCCGCGGCTCACAACGGGCGCCCGCCCCGGTCTCGTCCCCGCTCCGGCTGCTGTCCCCTCGCCCGCCGACCCGCACACGCC
>PUMS01000104.1 GCA_003551485.1 Phycisphaeraceae bacterium
GGCCTCACTCAACGGTGGCGATGGGGTCGACCGCGGCAGCTTCCGCATCACCGATTCCGGCGGCAACAGCGCGGTGGTGCAGGTGCCGCAGGGTGGGGATTACACCGTCGGTGAGCTGGTCGACCTGATCAACACCCGCGGCCTGAGCATCCGCGCCCGCGTCAACGATGAAGGCAACGGCATCCTCATCGAAGACCACGGGCTGAAGGCCTCGGCCATCCGCATCGAGGAGGTCAACGGCTCGACCGCCCGCGACCTGGGCCTGCTGGGCCAGGCCGAGGCCGCCGGTGAGCACCTCAACGGCAGCTTCGTGCGAAACATCGACATCGGCATCGAAACCATCGCCGCCACCACGCGGCTCAACGATCTGCACGGCGGCGACGGCGTGCGGCTGGCCTCGGGCATGGAGGACCTGCGAATCACCGGCCGCGATGGCGAGGTCTACCAGCTCAACCTCGACAACGTCCACACGCTCGGACAGTTCATCGACCTGCTGCACACCACCACCGATGGTCAGGTGACGGCGAAGATCGGCGAAGACGGCACCGGTCTGGTGCTCACCGACCACAGCGGGGGCGAGGGCAGCCTCCAGGTGAGCTCGATCAACGGCAGCCAGGCCGCCACCGACCTGGGCCTGACCGCCGCCGCGGCCGGCGACACGCTTACCGGCACGGCGCTGACCGAGCAGGTCACCCTCAACCAACTCGCCCAGCGCATCAACGATGCGGGCATCGGCGTGCGTGCCTCGATCATCAATACCGGTTCGGGCGATGCGCCCTATCGGCTGTCCATCCAGAGCCAGCAGACCGGCCGCCGCAGCGCGTTCATGCTCGATGATGGCGGCCTGGGGCTCGACGTGCAGACCATGTCCACGGCGCGCAATGCCGTGGCCTTCTACGGCTCGCCCGATTCGCCCAGCGCCATTCCCATCACCAGCAGTTCCAACACCCTGCGCAACGCCATCCCCGGCACCACCATCGACCTCAAGGCCGCCAGCAGCCAGCCGGTCACGGTCAGCATCGAGCGGGACCAGGGCAAGGTCGTCGAGGAGGTCTCGAAGTTCGTCGAGTCGTTCAACAAGGTGCTCGAGACCTTCAATGAGTACGACTACTACGATGCCGAGAACCAGCAGCGCGGCCTGCTGCTGGGCGATTCGGCCATCCTCCGTGCCCGCTCGAGCATGCAGCGGCTGATCAACCAGCGCCACAGCGATGTCTCGAGCCGTTATCAGACCCTCTCGCAGGTGGGCGTGCGCATCGGTGAGGGCGGCAAGCTGCAACTGGATGAGGACCGGCTGCGCCAGGCGCTCGAGACCGACCGCAACGCCGTCGTCGAGCTGTTCACCCTGCGTAAGACCGAGACCGACAGCGCCACCGGCGAGACGACGGTCGTCCAGAGCGGCGCCGGCGCAGCGCTGGACACGCTGCTGGGGCGCCTGACCGATGCCAACGGTCTGTTCCAGCGCCGCATCGACACGCTCGATACGCAGATGCGCAACAACGACCGCACGATCAAGGCCATGGAAGGCCGCCTCGAAGCCAAGCGCCGACGCATGGAGGCCCAGTTCAATGCCATGGAGAAGGTGCTCGCCGGCCTTCAGGATCAGCAGCAGGCCATCGCCTCGATCCAGCCGCTTCAGATGCCGGGCAAGAAGTAGCCGCGGCCGGCGCCATTCAACTCACCCCCGCACGGCGCCGATACCAAGCGCTGAGCCCCCCCGGAAGCCCCCGGCCCCCAGAAGGGCCCGGAAGGGCCGGGCCCTGGGAAGGTCCCTTCCCGGGAAAGCTTCCCGGAAGTGCCGCGGAAGGGGGGGCAGGGCCGCGATGAGCCGAGCCCCGTGCGAGAAAGCCATGACCGCTCAGCAGACCAACCCCTACCTGCGTACGCGGATACTCACCGCCGGCCCGCAGCAACTGCGGCTGATGCTCTACGACGGCGCCATCCGCTTCATTCGCCAGGGCCAGCAGGGTCTGCACCAGCGCGACTTCGAGAGCGCCTACAACGGCTTCTCGCGCGCCAAACGCATCGTGCTCGAACTGTCGACCAGCCTCAACCCGCAGATCGCCCCCGAACTGTGCGAAAAGCTCAACGCCCTCTACAACTACATCTACAAGCTGCTGGTCGACACCAGCCTCCATCGCGACCCGGCCATCGCCGATGAGGCCGTGAGCCTGCTCGAATACGAGCGCGAAACCTGGCAGATGATGATGCAGCACGGCGGCGAGCTCCGCCCACCGCGGGATGTCCCCCCCGCCGCGCAGGGCCACTCCTCAGTCCCGCAGGCGCCAGGCCATGCTCCCGGGCCCTACCCCGGCCCGCCCCCGGCCGATCCCGGCACCCTCTCGGCCAGTGCCTGACCGGATTGGGGGCTACGGGGGATTGTCTCACGCCAAGGCGCCAAAGCGCGAAGGGGGGGTGGTTGTGCGATGGGTGTGTCACAGCCCCACGCCTGCGCTACTTCACTTCGGGCCTTTTCTGCTTCGCGTGAGACATGCTGAATCCGACTCCCGGCATCCGCCCGCCGGCCCCACATCGGCGTTGTCGGCCTCGTGCCGGGTGCACGTTGTGCGTTCCGCAGGGAAGGTGTGGCATGGTTTCCCAGTGGGGTGCGCCGAACGGCCCCCGGGGTGACCCGCCGGGGTGGTCGTTAACATAAGTGCATTTTTAAAAATAACTTGAATCTTTCAATCCGCTGGTGGAATGCTATGCTTCGCCCCGCGGCGGCGGGGCGATGCGCTGCGTCGGGGGGCTTTTTTCACAATTCGGGCGGGCGGGGGGGTTGACCAATAATGAA
>PUMS01000153.1 GCA_003551485.1 Phycisphaeraceae bacterium
CAGCGACACCACCTGTCCGCCGGCGGCCGTCGCCAGGGCTTCGGCGGCGGCCAGCCGCAGCGTGATGGGGGCATCGTCCGACGTGACCAGATCGTGGCACTCGGCTTCGATGGGGCCGATGCGGTCGATGGCCGCCAGGGCCTCAAGGGCCGAGAGCCGCACGCGCACCGGCGCAGCGGTGTCCGCCAGCCGCGCCTGCCACAGTTCGGCCGGACCTTCGTGCCCGGCGCGGGCCAGCGCCTCATCGGCGACGGCCACCGCAACCGGTTCCAGCGCACCCGTTCGCAGCGCCGTCGCCAGCGCCTCGACGGCGCCCAGCTTCGACAGCGCTTCCACCGCAGCGCTGCGCAGCCTGCGATGGGATGCGGCATCGGCCGCCACTGCCGCAAGGTATTGCTCGAAGCGCTCGCGGCCGCCGGCTGAAAGGGCTTCATCCCGGTGCATCCGCAGCAGTGCATCGATGGCCTGGAGCTGCACCTCCACCTGCGGATGTTCCAGCGCCTCGATAAGTAGCTGCCCGGAGCCCTGCGGATAAACCCACACCTGGCCACGTTGCGGCACCGCCGGGTCGGTCGCCATGGGGTTGAAGTCGATCTTGGGCGGATTGTCCATGGCCGCCGCCGGCGCATCAGCCCAGTCGCCACCCACCAGCATCGCAGCCAGCAGGCCAAGGCACAGCACCAGCCCCCGGCGGGGTGATGGTTGGGGGCCGCATTGCCGCATGGTATGGATCATCCTCGCAGAATCCCTTTGGCCCTCATCGCGGGCGGGTCAGCCGCCAGGTCTGCAACACCAGCGCCAGGCCCAGCACAGCGCTGCCCAGCAGCATGAAGTTCCAGTTGAACGGCACCAGGTCGTAATCGGTAAAGCCCGGGCTGTCGATCACACCCAGCGCCGCCGCCAGCGGGTTGTAGCGCAGCACCGCCTCGACCGTGGCGCGGGTGAAGGGCGCATCCTCGGCCAGCCACACCAGCATCGGCACCAGGCAGATGCCCACCAGCATTGCGTAGCTGATCGTGGTCGAGACCGCCGTGCGCGAGAAGAAACTGCTGACCGTCGTACTGAGCATCAGTGAAAACAGCGCCGTCAGCATCAGCGTCACCACCACGTCCACGATGCGAAGCGCCTGGTTGAGATCGCCCACCAGCAGCACGATGTAGCCCGGCAGTGTCGCCGCCAGCACCAGCGCCAGCACCACCGCCACGCTCAGCAGCTTGCCCACCACGATGCGCAGCGGTGACATCGGCGTGACCTGAAGCAACTGCCAGCCCCCGGTCTCGCGCTCGGTGCTGATCAGGCCCGCGGCCAGCGTCGGTGTCAGCAGCACGATCAGCGCCACCTGCAACAGCACCGTGATCGACCCCTGCTGCTCGATGCCCCGGTACTCGGCCCCCACCTGCTGCCCGGCCACCACCGTGGCCAGCAGCATCAGCACCAGCGAGGCCAGCAGGCACAGCACGATCAGGCGCATGATCCAGCCCGAGCGGCCGTAGCGGCGGGCGCGGAACTCCTTGACCATCACCGGGTTGTTCAGCGGGCCGATCAGCTCCGAACGGCGGGCGGGGTCGAAGAACCACAGGTACATCACCCGGCGCATCAACTGCTCACCGGCCGAACGCTCATCGGTCACCCGGCCCTCGGGGCGAGGCACATCCAGCATCCGCTGGCCCAGGCGCTGGACCGTCAGCGCGGCGAAAACCGCGCTGCTGAGCACACCCAGCAGCAGGAATCGGCCGACAAAGTCCACGGCCGCATCCGCCGTCGTCATCCGCCCCAGGTCAAGCCCCAGCACGTCCGTCACCGCCGGCATCGGCGAAAGCGAACTGAGCCACTCCAGCGTGAACCGCCCGCCGGCGCCGACGATGTTGCCCACGAACTGCTGCGGCGCCAGCGACACCACCGCCAGCAGCAGCACGCCGGCGTAGGTCATCCGCATGGCTGAATCGATGCTGCTGGCCCGGCTGCTGACCCACAGCGCCAGTGTCGCATACTGCACCGCCGCGATAGCCAGTACACCATAGAGGCTCAACAGCGCCGGCACCGACACCCCGCCCATCGCGTGGGCCGCGGCGGCCAGCGGCAGCGTGGCCACCAGCATCAGCAGCACGAATCCCAGTGCCGCCACCAGCTTGCCCACGTAGATCGCCATCGGCGACAGCGGGCTGTTGAGCAGCAGCGCCAGCGTCCCTTTCTGCCGCTCCTTGACGATGCTGGAGGCGGGAAAGGCCGGCACCAGCAGCATGACGGCAACCATCATGCCGTAACCGAAGACGCGAAGCACCTCCGCCGCCTGGTCGATGCCGCCACCTTCCACCGCACCCACCAGTCCATCCGACGGCCAGCGCAGCACCAGCAGCGCCGTCAGGGCCGCGAGGGCAAGCACCATGAACACCATGGCCCGCGGCTGGCGCAGGGTGCCGATCAGCTCGCGGTGGATGATGGGGTTGTTCATGGCCGCACCTTCGCCGCCTCAGTCTGCTCAACGCCGCCGCCGTCGCCCTTGACCACCTTGCCCGCCGCGGCGGCATCTTCCTGGGCCTCGGCGCGGGTGACGCTGAGGAAGGCATCCTCCAGGTCCAGCGGCACCTCACCGAACTGGATCACCTCGATGCCCTGCTGCACGATCCGCCTCAGCACGGCGGCGAGATGGGCATCATCCATCCCCGTGCTGAAGCGCACCTCCAGCTCCTGCGGGCTGGGCTGGATTTCGGCATCGGCCTCGAGGCTCTGGCGCAGCATGGTCACCAGGGGCTGGACATCCTCGCGGCGGTGCAGTTGCACCTCCATCATGCGGCGTTGCCGCAGCGACTTCATGATCTCATCAAGGGTGCCGAAGGCGCGCAGCCGGCCGCGCGTGACAATCGCCACCGTGTCGCAGATGCGCGACAGCTCGGGCAGGATGTGGCTGGTGACAATCAGCGTCTTGCCCGCCTCGGCCAGGCGCAGCAGGATCTGGCGCATCTCGATGCGCGCATTGGGGTCCAGGCCGTTGGCCGGCTCATCGAGGATGAGCACCTCCGGGTCGTGCAGCAGGGTCCGGCACAGTCCCACCCGCTGCTTCATGCCGTGGCTGAGGGCCTCGACGAAGCGGTCCTTCATCCACGCAGCGCTGCACAGGTCCATCACGTACTCGATCCGCCGGGCCCGCACCTGGCGCGGGATGCGATAGGCGGCGCCGAAGAAGTCCAGATACTCGCGCACGCGCATGTTCTCATACGAGCCGAAGGTGTCGGGCATGTAACCCACCAGGCGCTTGATGCGCGGCGTGTCCTTCGTGCAGTCGCAGCCGGCGATCATCGCCGTGCCGCTGCTGGGCTCGGCCAGGCCCACGAGGATGCGGATCGTCGTGGTCTTGCCTGCGCCGTTGGGGCCGATGAAGCCCAGTATCCGCCCCCGATGCAGCTCGATCGACAGGCTGTCCAGGGCGACGAAATCGCCGTACTTTTTGGTCAGTTCACGGGTGATGACCACGCGCTGGTCATTCATCTGCATCGATCCTTTCAATGGTTGCCGGCGGCCGGGCCGCCATCACGCCGCGGATGCTCAGTCTCGGCTGCTCGATGCGCCACGCGCTGTGTTCGCTTTCGGCCCGGCCCACGTCGAGCACCAGGACCAGGCGGCCATCGTGCCGCAGCGACTGAAGCTGTCGGGCATCGAGTTCGGCCGCGATCCGGCCCCCGCCGCGCTCGATACTGACCGCCTCCAGGGCCTCCCCGCGCTCGACCCACAGGTCCAGCTCGCGCCCCAGCGCATCGACCCGCATGGAAAACCGCCCTTCGGTGGGCTCGAGCCCGTCGAGCTCGCGCGGCGGAGACAGCACCATCGTCACGCGGCCACCGGCACCGCGCAGTGTCTCCCATCGGCCCTGCTGAAACGCCATCGCATCCGCCACACGCCGCGCCGGCCCGGGATCGAGTTCGAGCCGGGCAAACGGCACCACCTCCCATTCGATCAGCGGCCAGGGCACCTGCACCGCCGCTCCCACCGCCGGCGGCGCCACCCGCAGGGGCATCAGTACCAGCGCCTCATCGCGCCGCGCTGCATCGGCGACCTGCCCGGCCTCATCGCTGAGTGTAAACCCCCCAGCCAGCCGGCGCGACCAGCCGGCGATCATGGGCGGGCCCGAGCCGTGGCGGTGGCCACCCATGGCCACCACTTGGCGCAGGGCCGCCTGGCGGCGGCGCTGGCTGGCGGTGAGCTGAGCGCCGGCGATGAACTGGCTGCGCACCGCCGTCTCCACGCGGGGAGCAAGAGGGAAGCGGCCATCGCGAATCGAGGGAATCACCGCCCCATCCGCGGTCAGCAGCACGACATCCTCCAACTCGCCGATGTCGCCGGTGGCCAGTTCGACCTCAGCGCCGGCTTCATCGAGGCGCGCGGTGGCTCGGGCGGGGCGGTCCAGGCTCAGTACCTGCTCAGCCTCGAACGTGTGCACCTGCCCGCCGCGCAGTCTCAACCGCGTCCAGTGGTACCGGTCCAGGTCCGTCCATTGGTGCCGTACGGTTCGGCCGGTGGCCCAGAGATCGTCGCGCCACAGCACCGCGCCCCGCCCGGTGGCCACGCGGTGGGGGACATCGTCGGGTGCGTAGTAGCCCACCAGCCCGCCGATGCGGGCGGCAGCGCCATCGGCGGTGACGTTGACCAGCAGGCCGCTGGCCACCGTCAACGGCGCCTGCCGCCGCGCTGCGGCGCTGATCGACAGCAGCGACCCGGCCGTCACCACCGCCAGCAGCACCGTTGCCACCGCCACGTATTCCAGCCGTCCGTAGCGGTGCAGCAGGAACGTGCATCCCAGCAGCACGATGCAGAAGCCGGCCAGAAACCAGCCCACGGTCACGCGGCTGACCACCTCGAAGCCGATCTGTCCATCGACCAGGTCGGTCATGGCCCGGCGTTGCGGTTGCCGTCCGACAATCACCCCGGCACGCTCCGCCGGCCAGGCCAGCGCCTGCGGCTGCGGCCGCTCCAGCAGCCACTGGCCAAGCTCGGCCAGGGGGTCATCGCGGCCTTCATCGCCCTGCGCCTGCGCCGGGGCCTTCAGCCGCGGCCACAGCTCCGCCTCCAGCGTGGTTACCAGCAGTCGGCCCCGGCCGACCTGCCGACCCAGCGATGCCGGCCAGCCATCGATCTCGTGCAGGACCTCGAAGCCCTCGTGCAGCACCCGCATCAACGTCACCGGGTCATCGTGGCGGTAGTGGACAGCGCCGCTGTCACTCCGCAGCGTCAGTTCCGTCAACTCGGTGCGATCGATGGGAGCGAGGGTCCATTGCTCGCCCAGAACGCGGCGGGCAAAGACGGGGTCGGTGCGGTCGAGCATGATCCACAGCCGCCCGCCGCGGACAAGCCACTTGCGCAGCGCCTCGAGTTGGGCCGCGTCCAGGTCGACCGCCTCGGTACCGATCACCAGAAGGCCCAGCGTGTCCAGCGCCAGCGGGGCGTGCGGCAGGGAAGTGGGCGCCAGCAGCGGCACGCTCTGCACCGCATCGGCCAGCGCATCGGCCGACCGGTTGACGAAGGCCTGTTCGAAGTCATCGTGAAGGATCGCAGCGCCCTGGGTACCGAGCATCTGCTCGACGACGTCCAGGCCCGGGCCTTCCTCACCCAGCCAACGCGGCTCGATGTGGCGGCGGCCGATGCGCATCAGCACATCGGCGCGATCCACACCGATCTCGCGCCCCCCGCGAACCTCCAGCAGTCGCACCTGCACATCCAGAAGCTCGGTCCACTGCGGTTGCTGATCGGGCGGCCGCTGGGGCAGGCGAATGGGCACGATCACGCGCTGGCTGCTGCGCGGGGGCACGTGCACGTTGCGCGCCGCCTGAAGCTGGGCGTGTTCCCTCAGGCCGGGAAAGTCCACCGTGACGACGGCCTGCCGAGGCTCATCGCCTGAATTGGTCACCGTGGCCCGGATCGCCGCCCAGCGGTCGAAGTCAGCCTGGCCCAGACCCGTTCGCAGGTCGTGGCCGGCCGCCGACAGCTCCAGATCGCTGCCCGCCGCAGGCGGTGGCATCGCCCCCGCCGCGCCGATCGACACGAGCACGGCCGCCGCCAGCCAGGCCGCCCGCCCCCGCCCCAAAACAGAAGTTCTGCCCGGTTTCGGCATGAAGACCTCCGCAACCCGCCCACCACGATACCCCATGATAAACGATCCCCACTTCCGCGGCGCGGCGTTTCAGTGATGGCCCCTGCACCCGTGACGCCGGGCCACGCCACAAGCATTGGCGGGCAAGCAGGTGGTGGCAACCCGAGGGTGCGGGTTCAACGCCCCGACTCAACAGGCGCGGGGGCCAGTTCGATGGCGGCCGGCTCGGCTCGGGGCGATGGGTCGATGGCCAGCAGTCGGGCAACGGTGGCGTGCAGGTGCAGGGAGTCGACTCTTCCCAGATCCTCGCCGCCCAGTGGCTCGGGGTAGCGCCAGATGAAGCCGGCTCCGAGCATGTCCGCTTCCTCGTGCGGGTCGTAGCCGTGCATGCCCAGTGGGCCGCCGACCTCATCGACCGGGGCGGTCGTCCGATCGATCCGGCGGCTGAAGGTGTAACCGGAATCGAGCACGACCACCACTTCGCCGCTGCGGGCCGGGTGGGCGTAATCCCACCGTTGCGGCAGTTGGTCGCGCGGCCAGGCGCGGGCGAACTCGTGTGCTTCGGCCGCGGCCACGGCGGCCTCAATCCGCCCGTGCCTCGTATCACCTTGATCGGTGAAGAACAGGTGGGCGATGTTGGCGCTGCTGACCAGCTCGATGCCCTCGGCCCGTTCAACGTCCAGCAGACGTTCGGGGTGGACCATCGTGTGAACGGCGGCCATGCCGTGGTCGGTGGTGACCAGCAGGTAGAAGCTATCGCCTTCACGGTGCGTGCGCTGGTACAGCGTCAGAGCCTGCTGGTGAATGCGTGCCAGCAGCCGGTCGGTCTCTTCCACGGCGGCGATGACCTGTCTGGAATCGGGTCCGTGGCGGTGGCCGGCGCGGTCGGGCTCGCCCACCCAACTCATCAGCAGCCGCAGGGGCTGCTCATCCTCATCGCGCTGCCAGGTTTCCAGCACGCGCTCGAGCCGCCGGGCATCGCTGAGGCGGCGGTCGAAGGCGGGATCGAAATACGCCGCCGTCACCGGCCCCTGCTGGGCGTGGGAGAGCGGCCAGTCGTAGACCAGCACGCGAACGCCCTGCCGGGCCGCGGTAAGCCAGACGGGCTCGGCCTCGAGCAGCGCTGCGTCGCCCGGATAGCGATACAGGCGGCCGGTACGGGTGTCGTAGAAGCTGTTGGCCGTAATGCCGTGTTCGGCGGGCCGCACGCCCGTGGCCTGGGTGACATGGCCGGGGAAGGTGAGCGAGGGGAAGATGGGCACCAGCTCGTTCGTCCAGGCCCCCTCGCGCCGGAGCCGATCGAAGTAAGGCGTTCGGCCGCGCTCGATGTAGTCGCTCCTGAGCCCATCGACGCTGATCCACAAGACGGTGGATCGCGCCTGGCGATCGGGCCCCTCGGTCTCCCCGGGCGCCGGCGGCGTCGCCGAGCGGTCGCAGCCGATGAGGGCGGCGAAGAGGAAAGCGACCGCCAGGGCGGCCGGCCATGTGCCCGCCGCGGCATTGGGCCGTGGCCGGCGAGAGGTAGTGGCTGATGTGGCCATAGGGGCTGGGGCTGGGGGCTGGAGGCGATCGCTGCTGCACGGGGCCGAGACGGGCGCCCTGTTGCCTCGGCCTCAACGCCATCAAGCCATCGTCCGCATCACCACGGGGATTCGAAAGCGCCCTGGTGGTGTCGCACGACCGGTTCACCGCTCGGGGCAAGCTCGATGGCGACGACGTCGAATCGCACCGGCCGGTTCGTGAGCCGGTGCCGGCGCAGGACCTGGACGGCGACGGCGGCGATCTTCCGCTGCTTTCGCATGTCCACGTGCATCTCCGGTGTCTCAGGCATGGCGCCGAGCGGGCCGCCCCGGGCGTTGCGGCCCGACCCGGCCAGGGCCTTGACCTCGATGATGACCACCGCCCGGCCATCGGGGGTCTCGGCCAGCAGGTCGACCTCACCGAAGCGAACTCGCAGGTTCCGTGCCAGAATGCGGTAGCGCTGGCGGCGCAGTTGCGATGCGGCCAGCGATTCGGCCCGCCTCCCAAGCGCCGCCGAGCCCCCGGCCCCGGCCCCGGCCCGGCCCCGCAGCCGATCGAGCCACCGGACCAGTGCGCCGATCATGGCCGGGAAAGGTACCGGGCCTCGGCGATGGCCAGCACCTCCTCCGTCATGTGCTCCACCGGCTTGAAGTTGCCCTGACTGAAGAGCTGCTCCTGGTATCGGCGCCATTCTCGGGCGAGCCGCTCGTTGCGAAGCTTCTCGGCGATCTCGAGCTGGACCTGGCCCTCGAGCGGTCGGGGCTCTGCCTGCTCGATGTCATCGATGTACACCCAGCAGTATTCGCGCCCGTCCTCAGTATGCAGGTCGATGCGCGGCGAGTGCTGACCGACCTCGAGTTCGAGCAGTGCCGCGTTGAGCGCTTCGGCCTCGAAGGGGCTGTCGCTGGCGATGGTGCCCAGGTAGCCGGCCCGGTCGGGGTTGTTCTGGTTCATCGGCTCGCGGGCCACTTCCTTGAACGGCTGGTCCTCGAGCAGCCGGTCCACCCGGTTGGCCGCCAGGGCGTTGGCCACGCGGATCAGGTGGATGCGCCGGGCGGGCGGGGGGTTGAACTGCTCGTAGTTGGCCTCGTAGTAGCGTTCGATGTCGCGGCGGCTGACGTGCACCCGCGGCGTGAGCTTCTGGTGACGGAAGTGGTTCAACAGCAGGGCCTGGCGGTACTCGCTGACGGCCTCTTCCAGGCTCATCCCGCGAAGCTGGCGCAGTTGGGCATCGGCCCGGCTGGCCGAACCGCGGCCGAAGCGGCGGAGCAGTTCCTGGCGGTGCTCGCGTACCTGCATGTCCAGGGCGCGCTGCTGGTTGGGGTTGAGCTCCCGCCTTGCATCGGCCAGCATCAGCTCATCGCGAACGATGGAGACCAGCCGTTCGGCGATGATCTGGCGGGCATCCTGGCGGAACCGCGCCGGGCTGACCCGCTGGGCCAGTGCCTCGAGCTGCTCGTGCTCGGGGTCGAGCACATCGGAGGCGTAGATGGGGTTGGCGTTGACCTGGCCGACCATGGCGTTGACCGTCTGGCTTGCGCGGCCGGCCGCGGTGAGGTCGGGTTCGAGGTCCCCCCACAGATCGAGCGATTCGAGCGTCACCACGGGGCCGGCATCCGCATCGTCATCACCTTCCCGGCCGCCGAGCACGCCGTCGAATCCGCCACCGGCCTGCTCGCGCTGACGTTGGAGCCATTGCAGGTCCTCATCCCCCCCTGCCGAGTGCCGGCCGGCGGCTTCATCGTGTGGTTGCGCATCTGATGCGCTGGGGGAATCCGGATGAGGCAAAGCGTCCGCGGCCACCGGGGCCTCCGCGGGAGCCGGGGTTTGCGGAGGTTCCGGGGGTTCCGGGGGTTCCGGGGGTTCCGGGGGTGGGGAGGGGGCGGCACCGTCGCCTTCATCCCACACGGCCGTGGCAGCGATGAAGTCGGCACTGTTCAGGGTGCTCTGGCTCGCCCGCGCGCAGGCCCCGAGGGTGACCGCCATCAACAGTAGCAACCCGGCCACGCCGACGCGGGAGATCACTGGTACAATCTTCATGGATACAGTCTACCCCTGATGGGGCCGGGGCGGCAACGATGCCGTTTGAACAATGCCGTAATCACCATCGGCCACGGTGCTGCGAAATTATGTGAAACCTGATTGCAAAATCATGCCTCAGGCATCAGGTGCAGATCAGGAGGTCGAGCCATGTCCCGACGTCGCGGTTTTACGCTGATCGAACTTCTCGTGGTCATCTCGATCATCGCCCTGCTTATCGCCCTGCTGCTGCCGGCCCTGACGCGGGTGCGGGTGCTGGTGCAGGAAACCCAGTGCGCGGTGAACGTGCGCACGTTCGGCCAGACGGCGGTCAGTTTCGCCGTCGACCATCGCGGCTGGCTGCCGAACATGGGCACCAACGCGGTCGATCAGTTCGACGGCGGCGATCCCCGTCCCTACTGGATCCACCGGTTCTGGCGCGATCATCTGATGGATCACTACGGCTTTGAGCGCGACACCTTCTACTCGCCCACCAACGACCGCTGGAATGCCGAGCGCTTCTGGGAGATGGGCAGCAACAGGACGGTCATCAGCTACTTCTACTTCGGCAACCGGCCCGGCCTTGAGGGCGTGTTCAACCAGGTCCAGGCCGCCGATCCCAATGCCCACTCCCCGCTGTTACCCCGCAGGCTCGACGATGAGGCCTACATTCCCTACCTGGTGACGGACCTCAACCGCCAGTGGCCCGCCGCCAGCGGCAGCTTCATCACACCGGGCGACATCGACCGTTGGGGGGCCAACCACCTCTACGTCGAGGATGACCAGGTCATCGGCTCCCACGCCGGACGGCTCGATGGCAGCGTCTCCTGGGTATGGGGCGAGCACCTTCGCGAGCGTTTCCGCTTCGATGGGGCCCTGTATTTCTGGTGAGCCGGGGCCACTGGGGCGGCAGTGATGGCGATCGGGGCTTCGTCCTCACTCGGGGCAGTTTTCCACACGCCGGCACAATAATCCGCCGCGCTGAGACGTTGGCCACTGAAGCGTTCCCGGGTGGCACGAGGCGGCCGGTCCTGCACCGGCGCGGCCGAGGCCGCCCTTGCGTCCGCCGCACCGCTCCGGGCGATGCGAAGGCCTGCTGCCCGCCGATTCAATGGAGTCTCAACTTGAAAGCAACTGCCCATGTCCGGAACGTGCCCGTGTTTGCCCTGGTGCTTTGCGCCGCGATGGCGCTGATGACCGCCCCAGGCCCCGCCGGCTGCGCCTCGCCCGCGCACGATCCGCTGGCCGATGGCCCGGTGCCCCTGCTCGAGCTCGAACGCTCGACCCAGCGGGTGAGCATGGCCAACTTCCAACTCGACCTCGAACTCCAAGGCGCCCTGCCCCGGCGCGAGGAGGACGATGAGCCGGCCGACCTGACGCTCTCGCTGAGCCATTTCGAGGGCCGCTGGCACATCGGCGATGGCCGCAGCCCGCGGTACAACACCGCACGCCACCGCGTCGAGCCGGGCGAGCTGCGCATCGACGGTGAGCGGATCGAAGGCCAGGTCCACATCACCATCGTGCCCGATGAATGGGTGCCCGGCGATGGAGAAGAGCGCCATCTCACGGTGGACCTCGAGCTCGAGGCCGGTCCGCGCCAGGTCGACCCGGCGGTCGATGAGCACATCAGCCCCACGGGCATGAGGTTCTGGACCATCCGCCCGCGCACGCCCTCCGAGGTCAAGCCCATCACCGGCCGCTACAGCACCACCTTCGACGGCCGCCATGCCCGGGGAAGGGCACAGGGCAACCTCAGCCGCCCCCTGCGCCCCAACAGGTGGAACAGCGGCGACTGGTCGCCTGCCGATGCCGGCATCGCCTTCCAGTTCGACATGGGCACGAAGCGGCGTAACTGGAACCACGTCCGCCTTGCCCAGCTTACCTTCAACTCACCGCGCGACCTGTCCGCGGCCACGGGCCTGCGAATCGAAGTCGCCACCGAGCAGCCCCGCACGGATGCCGCCGTCAGCATCTGGCTCGGTGAGCAGGATGGCGGCTGGTACTACCTGCGCGATGCGGCGGTCCTGGCCGATCCGGTCAACACCGCGGTGATCCGCTTCGACGACTTCGCCGAGGCCGAGTGGGTGGCGCCCGGCAACCACATGGATGCCGACTACACCCTCGACCTGACGCAGATCAGCGACATCGCCATCGGCGTGGTCAACCCGCTGGGCGTGGGCGAGGTGGACTTCACGCTGCGGGCGATCGACCTGGTGCGCGAGCCCGGCCACCAGCGTCCCACCGAGCCGGCCCAGCTCCGCGTCACCGGCCGCACGCTCTCGGTCAACGAACACAACATGGTGCCCGCGGGCATCTTCGGCGGCTACGCACCCGACCTCGAGCAGCAGTACCGCCCCGGCACGCAGCGCTACCTCTACGCCGGCCGCGACCCGCGCACGCCCCGGCAGCGCCATGCCCGGTTCCAGCGCGACCAGTTCGAGGACACCCCCGCCATCTACCAGCGCCTGCTCGAGCCCGACGATGACGACGCCGCAGCGCGGTACCTGGCCGACCTGCTCGGCGAGCGGCGAGATCAACTGGCCGGCGTCTCCCCGGCGCGCCGGGATGAGCGTCAGGGCCGCGACCGCCTCGCCGGCGAGCTCAACCGTCTGCTGAACCACGATGAGTTCGATGAGGCCCGACTGGTCGCCGCGCTGGGCGATTCGGCCGCAGGAGCCACGGGCGCCCAAGGCGCGGCGGGCGATACCGAAGTCTCCCTCGATGGGTTCGACCCCGATCAGGCCAGCGGCGCTGACATCATCGAGCATCGCCGCCGGCTGCTTCAGGCCGCATTCGCCGAGCACCTGGCCCCCCTGCCCGAGCACGGGCCGACCGAGGCCTTCTACATCGACTGCCTCGGCGAGCGCTTCGAGCCGGCCTACATGCTGCGCAATCCCAACTGGGAGCAGTGGTTCGCCGACTTCGGCCGCACCTTCGCCCAGAACGCCGCCGCCAGCGGCGAGAAGGTCGTCTTTCAGTTCTGGAACGAACCGTACCTGAACTGGGCCGAGCGGTCGCGGGTCAACCTCCGGTCGCGCTTCTACGATGTCGACAGCGCCGCCGAGGATGCACCCGTCCGCGTGCGATACGGCGATGGCAGCCTCGGGCCGGTGATCCCCCACTTCACCTGGCGCCGCGGCCCCGATGACCAGTGGCAGGTTTACGACACCACCGCCTTCAGCTACTGGTCCGGCCGCGGCAACG
>PUMS01000063.1 GCA_003551485.1 Phycisphaeraceae bacterium
ATCGCAAAGGCGCCGGTGCCGTTGGTCAGCAGCCACTCACGGTCGGCGAGGGCCGGACCGGCGAGCGGCTCGGCGTGGACCGCCAGGTCGTGCGTCCACCACTCATCGTTCCCGCCGGCGGCGGGGCCGGCCTTTACGCTGCGTCGGGATTGTGTTCTGGCGGTCATGTTCACCCCTGATCATCGGCCAGGTACCGACCTGCCGGTGATGGTACATGAAAGGCCCATCGTGCACAGCCGCCCTTTGGCCATGCCTGTGACGGGGGTAATGAAGGGGTAAGGGGGCACGACCGCCCACGGTCGCGTGGTGCCACGGGTGGCTCGTCCACCCGTGCTTTTGGCGCACAGCGAAGGCACTGGCGGGCGAGCCGCCAGTGGCACGCGGGGGCAACCGTCCTCGGCCCCCGGTCCCCCATGCCGCGGGCGACTCAATCGGGCCGGATCAGTGCCAGCAACTCGTCGGGCCCGAACGGTTTGGCCAGGAAGCTGGCGTTTTCGATGCCGTCGAGCCTGCCTCCGAGGTCGGGTGAGGGGAACCCGCTCATGATGATGACACGGCAGCGGAGCCCGCCGCGCTGAAGCGTCTGGGCCAGGTCGATGCCGTCGGAGTGCGACTTGAGCATCCAGTCGACCACGAGCACATCCGGCCGCACCCGGGCCGCCAGGTCCAGGGCCGTGTCGATGTCGCCCGCCTGCCAGGCCTCGATGCCGTGTCGGTTGAGCAACTGGGCCAGGGATCGGGCGAACGGCCCCTCATCTTCAACGATCAACACCTTGGTCTTCACGTCGACGTCCGGCCGCTCTCACCCCCATCCCGGCCCGCTCCACTGGCCCCGCCACCGTGGTCGGGGCGCACCTGGCCGCCCTGGGCGGTGGGCGAGGCGGGCGCGGCCTGCCCGCCGCGGGTCGACCTCTGTTCACCGGCCCGGTCCACGCGACCGAGCACCTCCGGCAGGTCGATGCCCGCCTGTCGGGCCAGTTCGTGCATCGGCGGCAGCGACTGAATCAGCCCGCGAAGAAAGCCCGCGGTGGCGCCCTGGCCATCGCCGCCGCCGGGGAGGCCGTAGCCCGAGCCGCCGTCCCAGACGGTGACCTTCTCGATCTTCAGTCCGCTGATGGCCTTGACCTGCTCGGCGACCAGGTCCGGCAGCTTCTCGATCACCAGCAGCGAGGCGGCGACCTCGGGCTTGTCCGGGCAGACCGCCAGCAGGCGCTGATAGCCCAGCGCCTTGCTCTCGAGCACCTTCTGCACGCCCTCGGCCTCGGCGCTGTAGCGGGCGAGGGTGGCATCGGCCTGGCCGCGGGCGATGCGGCGCTGCTTCTCGGCCTCGGCCTCGGCGTCGATCTCCATGCGCTGCTTCTCGACCTGCTGCTTGGCGAGCTGTTCCTTCTCGAGCCTGGCCACCTCCTGCTCGCGCTCGGCGTACAGCACGTCTCGGGCGGCCTCGGCGGCGGCGACCTCGCCGCGGCGCCGCGCTTCGGCCTGGCGCTCGGCGAGGGTGGCGTTGTATTCGGCGATCGAAGCACGGCTCTTGTTCTCGCCCTCGATGGCCTGGCTCTCGAGGTCGGCGATGCGGATGCGCTGTTCCGACTCGGCCTGCTTGCGGCCCTGTTCGGTCAGGGCACGCTGCTCGGCGGAGACCACTTCCTGCTCGCGGCCGGCCTTGGCCTCGCCGGCGACGCCCTCGGCCTCGAGCTGGGCGTTGCGGATGCGCTTCTCCCGCTCGGCCTGCTTCTGGCCGATGGCACTCTGGGCCACCTGCTCGGCGACGCGGACCTCCTTCTCGCGATTGGCCGTGGCCTCGCCGATGGCGCCCTCGCGGTCGGCCTCGGAGACTTCGACCTTGGCGGTATTGATCGCCTCGGCAGCGGCCTTGCGGCCGATGGCCTCGATGTAGCCCGACTCGTCGGTGATGTCGCGGATGTTGACGTTGATGACCTCGAGGCCGATCTTGTTCAGCTCGAAGCCCACGTTCTTGTTGACCAGGTCCAGGAACTTCTCGCGGTCCTGGTTGATCTCCTCGATCGAGAGCGTGGCGATCACCAGGCGGAGCTGGCCCAGGATGATGTCGCGCGCCTGACTGGCGATCTCGTTTTCGCGAAGGCCCAGCAGGCGCTCGGCCGCGTTGGTCATGATCGTCGGATCGGTGCTGACGCCGATGGTGAACGTCGAGGGCACGTTCACGCGGATGTTCTTCTTCGACAGCGCCCCGTTGAGTTCGATGTCGATCGTCAGCGGCTCCAGCGACAGGTAGTGATATTCCTGCAGCAGCGGCACCACGAACGTGCCGCCGCCGTGCATGCACTTGCTGGCACGCTGGCCGGTGACCTTGCCCGAGATCACCAGGATGCGGTTGGCCGGGCACCGCTTGTACTGGCGCACCACCAGGGTGAGCACGAACAGCGCCAGCAGCACCGGCACGATGATCAGGGCGATGGTCCCGAAGGGCGCCGCCAGGATTGGAATCGGCCACGACATGGCTTGCCTTTCAAGTATGCGCCAGCCGCCCGGCCGGCTGGGGTTTCACTGGCGTCGTTCGACCACCACGCTGTGGTCATCGTGGGCCTCGACGACTCTTACGAGGGTGAACGCCTCGATCGCCGGGCCGGTGCTGGTGGCATTGAGGATGCGGCGGCGGCCCGAGACCGTCACCTCGACCCTGCCCTCGCCCTCGCCGCGCGGCGGGATGGGCATGTAGACCCGGCCCGTGGTGCCCACGGCGGTGTTCATGTCGATGCGGGCCTCGGCGTTGAGCCGCCGCGCCATGTACATCGCAGCCGAGGCGAACACCATCAGCACCGTGCCGAAACCGAAGGCCAGCAGCGCCGAGGCGATGCTGCCCATGTCCCAGTCCAGCCGCGCTGCAAGCCCCATCCACCCGGCGCCCATGAAGAAGGCCAGCACGCTCAGCAGCGAGAACATGCCGAAGGCCGAATCGCTGTCGGCCCCGTGCCCGCCGAGGTCATCGCCGTCGCCCGCGCCCACGCCGAAAAGCGCAAGGGCCAGGCGGATGAGAAACAGCAGCGTCCCGGCGCCGGCGAGCACCATGTAGGTGACCACGTCCAAGCCGCGGGAAACCAGTTCCGGCCAGTCGAAGAGCAGTTCCCACATCCCGGCATACTCCAGCCCCCACCGCCACTGTCGTCCCTCCGCGCTCCCCCGAGCCCCGGCCCCGGACCCCCGCTGCGGTACCCTGTCCAGTCTATCCACCCCGCCCCCGCCTGTCGCCCTCCGCCTTTCGTGGCGTACTATGAAATCCGCGGCGACAGGCCGTCTTCTTCCAGCAGCGGGGTGCCCAGGACCCGGTGTTCGTACTCGCGGGTGAACTGGCCGGTGTAGAGGGCGTGGTAGTGGCCGCGCTGGGCCAGAAGCTCGTGGTGGCGGCCGCTTTCGAGGATGCGGCCGGCGGCGATGACCAGGATGCGGTCGGCCGAGCGGATGGTCGAGAGGCGGTGGGCGATGACGAAGCTGATGCGGCCTTCGAGCACGCGGGTAAGGCCGCGCTGGATGAGCTGCTCGGTCTCGGTGTCGATCGAGCTGGTGGCCTCATCCATGATGAGGATCGGCGGGTCGGCGATGATGGCCCTTGCGAAGCTGACAAGCTGTTTCTGGCCGGTCGAGAGGCGGTTGCCCGAGGGGCCGACCTCGGTGTCGTAGCCGTGCTCGAGTTCGCGGATGAAGGCATCGGCCCCCGCCAGCCGCGCGGCCTCTTCCACCTCGGCATCACCGGATTCGAGCCGGCCGTAGCGGATGTTGTCGCGCACGGTGCCTGCGAACAGGTGCGGGGTCTGAAGCACCACGCCCAGGCGCGACTGATACCAGCCGAGGCTGCGCCGGCGGTAGTCGATGCCATCGATGAGAATGCGGCCGGCATCCGGCTCATAGAAGCGGCACAGCAGGCTCACGATCGTCGACTTGCCGCCGCCGGTGGGCCCGACCAGGGCGATGGTCTGGCCCGGCTCGACCTCGAGGTTGAAATCCTCCAGTACCGGCTCGCCGGGGTTGTAGGCGAAGCGGACATGCTCGAAGCGCAGCGAGCCGATGCGGTCGGGCAGGCCGTCGGGTGCCAGGCGGGGATCAGCGCGGCGGGGGCCGGCCGCATGCTCGGCGAGGCGCTGTCGCACATCGGGGCTGTCCTGGATTTCGGGCTCGGTGTCGATCAGTTGCATCACGCGTTCGGCCGCGGCCTGCGCGCCGAGCATGTCGGTGATGTTGCGCGCCGTTTCCCGGATGGGGCTGGGCAGCAGCTTGGCGTAGTAGGTGAAGCCCACCAGCGTGCCCAGGGTCATCGCCCCGGCGAGCGTGCGGTTGGCGCCGATGACGATGGTCAGCGCCTCGCCGACGCTGACAATGACCATGATCAGCGGCAGGTACATCGCCGTCTGAAGCGCGTGGTAGATCGAGGCCTCGTGCATGGCGCCCGATTCGCGCTTGAACGTGTCGAGGTTGGCCTGCTCGCGCACCAGGGCCTTGGTCGTGCGGATGCCGCTGATCCCCTCGTTGAACTCGGCGGTGAGGTGGGAGTTGATCTTCCGCGTACGGCGCGACGCGGCGAGGATGCGCCGCTGGAAGATGGCGCTGACGATGACCAGCATCGGCACGATCAGCAGGATCGCCGCGCCCGTGACCCAGTCCAGCACCAGCAGCATGACCGCGATGGCGATCAGCAGGCACACGCCCCACAGCAGGTCCAGCAGCACCCAGCCGATGATGCGCGACAGCCGGTCGGTGTCGCTGGTCAGCCGCGCCATCAGCCAGCCGACGTTGTGGCGGTCGTAGAAGCTGAAGCTCAGTTCCTGAAGCCGGGCAAAGCCCGCCTCGCGGATGTCGTGTGCCATGCCCGAGGCGATGCGACCGCCCAGCAGAATGAAGCCGAACACCGCCGCGGCGAACACCAGGCACAGCAGCGCGAATGCCGCGGCCATGGCGAAGAAGCGCGCATCGGCCCCGCCGGCCACCACGTGGTCGATCACCGCCTTGACCATCAGTGGAATGGCCGCATCGCAGGCCGCGATGAGCAGGGCCACCCCGCCCAGGCCCACCATGTAGCGCCGGTACGGCCCGGCGAAGCGCAGCACCCGGCGCCACAGCCTCATGTTCAGCCGCTGGGGCAACTGTTCATCATGAAGGATGTCTTCGGCCATGTTTTACTGCTCCCTCACCGTTTCGCCATCACCGCCGCCCATGTCGCGCTGCAGCGTGTGCTGGATGTGCCACAGGCGGCGGTAGAGCCCATCGGCGTTGATGAGCTGCTCGTGGCTGCCGCGCTGCACCACCCGGCCGCGGTCGAGCACCAGAATCTGGTCCGCGCGGCGGAGGGTCGAGAGGCGGTGGGCGATGACGATGGTCGTGCGCCTGCCCCGGCGGCCGTCCAGGGCGTCGAGGATGGCCTGCTCGGTCTGGGTGTCCACCGCCGACAGCGCATCATCCAGGATCAGCACCGGCGGGTTCTTCACCAGCGCCCGCGCCAGGACGATGCGCTGGCGCTGACCGCCCGACAGCTTCACGCCGCGCTCGCCCACGACGGTCTCGTAGCCCTCGCGGAAGCCGTTGATCGTCTCGTGGATGAACGCGGTCGAGGCCGCCTCGTAAATCTGGGTATCGCCGGCCTCGTGATGGCCGAAGCGGATGTTCTCGCGTACCGTGCGCGAGTAGAGGAACGGCTCCTGCATCACCACGCCCACGAGCTGCCGCGCCTGCTTTCTCGGGATGGTGGCCAGTTCGATGCCATCGATCCGGATCGAGCCGTGCTCGTAGTCGTAAAGGCGCAGCAGGAGCTGCACGAGGGTCGACTTGCCCGCGCCGCTGGGCCCGAGGATGGCCAGCGTGGTCCCCGGCTCGACGGTGAAGCTGACCCCATCGAGCACCGCCGCGCCCTGGCGGTGGGCGAAGTGCACATCCTCGAACACGATTCGACCGAGCAGGCCATCCGGCGAGGTGGCCAGAGACGCTCCCGCCGACACCGTTGCCACCGCAAGGGGCCGAGCCGCGGCTCCGACCCGCGCCGGATCGGCCTCGACCGGTGCATCCAGCACCTCGCCGATGCGGCCCATCGCCACAATCGCCTTGCCCATCTCGCTGAGTATCCGCCCCATCTGCCGCACCGGCCACAGCAGCATGTTCACGTAGGCCAGAAAGGCGTAAAGCTCACCCACCGTCAGCGAGCCCTGCGTGGCCATGTACCCGCCCACCAGCAGCACCAGGCCGATCTGGAGAAAGCACAGCAGGTCCGACAGCGACCAGTAGACCGCCATCGTGGTGTAGAGCCGGAAGGTACGGTCGCGGTAGTCGGCGTTGACGCGGCCGAAGCGCTGCTTCTCGAACGCGCTGCGGCCGAAGGCGCGCACCACGCGGATGCCGGTAAGGTTTTCCTGAAGCGTGGCCGTCACCCGGGCCTCGGCCTCATCCGAGGCACGGAACACCCACTTGATCCGGCGGAAGAAGATGACCGCGAACAGCACGATCAGCGGCATCAGCGCCAGGGCCACCAGCGTCATCGTCGCGTTGATCCACAGCATGAACGGCAGCACGGCGATGAGCATCAGCGAAGCGCGGCCCAGTTCCACCGCCTGTGTGGCGAAGAACATCCGCACCGTCTCGACATCCGAGGTGCAGCGCTGCACCAGGTCGCCGGTCTCGGCCCCATCGTGGTACCGCGCCGGCAGGTGTTGAAGGTGGTCGTAGAGCCGGTTGCGCAGCCGCCGCGCCATCGCCTCGCTGGCCTGGGCCGACCAGCGGCCCTTGAGGTAGGTCAGCAGCCCGTTGACCGACGCCAGCGCCAGCAGGGCCAGCGCCGCCGCCAGCAGGTAGTCGACCACCGACCGCGGCCCGCCCAGCAGCGCGGCGACGGTCTCGGTGGCCGTGGATGCCCCCGCCCCCGCCGCGGCCCCGCCGCCCTCGACGCCATCGCCGGCGAGTCGAGCCAGCAGGCCATCGATCACCATCGCCGGGATCAACGGCTCGACGAAGCCGACCACCGTTGCGCCCAACAGCGCCGCCATCGCCGCGCTGAACCGGCCGCGATGGCCCCGGGTCAGTTGCCACAACGACATGGAAGCCGAGCGTTTCATGGCAGTGTCTCATGCGGCGCCGCCGCACCCACGACGATGAAAAGCGGGGGCGATTCTTCTCCCCTCTCCCACCGGGAGAGGGGCCGGGGGTGAGGGCAGGTTCGGACGGGCCAAGCGATTCTCCCCTCACCCCAACCCTCTCCCGGAGGGAGAGGGAGCAATTCTCAGGGCAGTGTCAAATGCGGCGGCGCCGTACCCGCTGCGGCGGCGCCGTACCCGCGGGGATGAACATCGGCGCACCGGGGCGGTCGCGCCATGGAGCGCGGCCGTCCCGGCCGCTCCGGGGTTCACGGGCCGGCAAGCAGCCGAGACGGCCGCGCTCCGTGCCCCCCGGCCTTCAGCCGCCATCGTAGTTGAGCTTCTGCGGGCCGATGGTCACCACGGTCATGTGGCCGGGGGGATGGTCCTGGACGAAGCGGTTGAGTTTGTTCAGCGTGATGGCGTCGATCTCGGCGGTGAGTTCCTCGAGGCTTCGCGGCCGGCCGAAGATGTACTGGTCGCGCGCGATCGCCGCCGCGCGGGCGCTGCTCGATTCGCCCTTCATGACCAGGTGCGACTTCATGCCCACGATCGCGCGGGCGAACTCATCCTCTTCCACACCCTCGCGGATGCGGCGAAGCTCGGCCGTGAGCACATCCAGCGTCTGCTGGGCCCGGGCGGTGGTGGTGCCGGCGTAGGCCACCAGCGCGCCGCGATGGCGGTCGGCGGCGTAGCGGGCGCCCACGGCGTAGCACAGGCCGCGCTTCTCACGCACCTCGGTGAACAGCCGGCTGCTCATGCCCCCGGAGAGCACCGCCGCGGCGGCACGCTGGAGCATGGCGCTGTCGTTGCCTTCGGGCACGGCATCGTGGGCCACACCGATATGCACCTGTGCCGACTGCGCCTCGTGATGGTGCACGCCGCGCGCAGCGTGGCCGGTCTCTTCCGGCTCCTCAGCGCGGCCGGACCAGTCGCCCAGCTCGCGCTCGAACAGCTCGAGCACCCGCGGCCAGTCGAAGTGGCCGGCGATGCCCACGATCATCCCCCCCGGCACCAGCGTGCGCGAGGCGAAGTGGTGCACGGCATCGAGGTCGAGCTTCTCAAGGTCCTCGCGGTGGCCGAGGCTGGAGCGGTTGAACGGGGGCGGGTAATGCGCCCGCCCGAGGCTGTCGAGCACCTTCTGCTGCGGCTCATCCTCGAGGGCGTCGATGGCCTGGAGGGCCAGGTCGCGGCTGGGCTCGAGGGCGGACTCGGGCAGGCGCGGGTGACGCAGCATGTCGGTCAGCAGCGGCAGGGCATCGGCCAGTCGCACCCCCAGCATGGTCGCGCCCAGACGTAGGTGCAGCAGGTCCGGCCGCGAGCCGCGCTGCACGCCGAGCTGGTCCAGGGCATCACTGTGGGCCCGGGCATCGCGCGGGCCGGCGCCGCGGAAGATCATCTCCGCGAGCATGGCGCAGACGCCCTGTTGCGAGTCCGGTTCATGCGTCACTCCCGCCGGGGGCAGCATCGTCATCGACACCGACCGGGCCGAAGGCATCGCCTCGCCCACGAATTGAAGGCCGTTGGCAAACTGGTGCGAGTAGAGCTTGGTCATGGCCGGCCATTCTATCGGCCGCCGCGATGGGCGGGGCCGACGCCCAGGGCGGACCCGTGCCACCGACTCTGCACGCGTTCGCCCCGCGGCGCGGAGGCCGCCTCTTGCCAATTGTGGCCCTGGGCGGGACCATCCTGTGATGTCGCGGCGGATGCTGATTCTGGATGGGTTGCAGGATGCCGACGTGGCGCGTGGGGTCTCAGCGCGGCTGAGCGGGGCGGGCCTCGACAACCGGCTGGACCTGGGCGCCCAACTCCTGGAGGTCGAGGCCGAGGCCGATGACCCGCGTATCGAGGGCATTCTCGCCCAGTTCGGCCTCGTGCCGCGGGTCGAGAGCCGCGAGGCGTGGCGCCGGCGGCTGGGCCGCTGCTGCCTGGTGCTCATTGCCCTGGCCCTGCTGGGGGCAGCAGTGGAGGTGGTCATCGCCGCGGGGATGGTGGGCGCCGGGTGGCGGCTGGGGCACGTGGTGTTGCTGCTGGGGGCGCTGTATGCCGGTGAGCCGGTCATCACGCAGGCCCTGGCCGCGGCCAGGGCGCTTCGCCCCAGCGGCGATCTGCTCACAAGCCTGGTCATGGCCATCGCGGCCGGGCTGGCGGTGGGGGATGCGGCCGGCTGGGCGGCGGCCGAAGGCGGCGCGGCGGCAATGCCGCTGGCCGTGGCCGCGCTGGCCCTGGCGATGGGGCAGCGGTGGTTGAGCCATCGCATGGCCGAGCACCTTGCCGGCCGGGCTGATGCGATGCTGCGCTGGTGGCATCGGCTGGTGGGCGGCTGGGTGGCGGGCTCGGCGGTGGTGGGCATCGTGGCGGGCTGGCCCTGGCTGATGGCGCTGCTGCTGGTGCTGCCGCCGATGCTGGCCCTGGGCGCGATCAACCCGTGGACGCCTCGCTGGCAGATGGCCCTTGCGCCGCTGGCCTTCGCCGTGGTGCTGGCCGGCCCCGCCGGCGCCCTGGGCGCTGTCGAGTCGCGGCCCTGGCCGCACCCGCTGCCCCCGCTGCTTCCCGGCGTGGTCGCTGTGGTGTTCCAGTGCGTGATGGTGTCTGTGATGGCATTGGGCTGGTGGGCAACGGCCCCCCGCCCCCGCAACGCCGACCAGGAATGAACCGCGCCCCGGCGAGAGGGCCCCTTACTCCCCTCTCCCCCCGGCAGCGGGGCCGGGGGTGAGGGCAGATTCGGACCCGCCCCTGCGTGTCTGCCCTCACCCCAGCCCTCTCCCAGCGGGAGAGGGAGTCAGTTTTTCAGCGCATGGGAGGGCCAGCCGCGTCCCACACCAGGCCGGGCTTGCGGGGCCGGTGGGTCAACTGGACTTGTCGCCGCCGGTGGGGCCGTGGGGGCTGGTGCCGGGGCCGGCGATGCTGCTTCGCATGCTGGTGTCGGCCTGGATGTTCTGGAGGCGGAAGTGGTCCATCACCCCCAGGTTGCCGCTGCGCAGGGCCTCGGCCAGGGCCTTGGGCACCTCGGCCTCGGCCAGCACGACCAGGGCGCGGTTCTTCTGCACCTCGGCCTTGTGTTCCTGCTCGAGGGCGATGGCGGCGGCACGGCGCTTCTCGGCCTCGGCCTGGAAGCGGCGCTTGTCGGCCTCGGCCTGGTCGGCCTGGAGCTTGGCCCCGACGTTCTCACCCACGTCGATGTCGGCGATGTCGATCGAGAGAATCTCGAACGCCGTGCCCGCATCCAGGCCCTTGTCCAGCACCGTCTTGGAGATGCGGTCGGGGTTCTCCAGCACCTGCTTGTGCGAGGCCGCCGAGCCGATGGTCGTCACCACGCCCTCGCCCACGCGTGCGATGATCGTCTCCTCGGTGGCACCACCGACGAGCCGCTCGAGGTTGGCCCGCACGGTCACGCGTGCCCGGGCCTTGAGCTGGATGCCGTCCTGGGCCACCGCGTCGATGGTGCTGCGGCCAAGGCCCGGCTGGGGCACGTCGATCACCTTGGGGTTCACCGAGGTCTGCACGGCCTCGAGGATGTCGCGGCCGGCCAGGTCGATGGCACAGGCGCGGTTCCAGGGCAGGGCGATGTTGGCCCGGTCGGCCGCGATCAGCGCCTGCACCACGCGCCGGACATCGCCGCGGGCAAGGTAGTGGGTCTCAAGCTGGCTGGTGGTGATGCCCAAGCCCGCCTTCACCGCCTGGATGCGCGACAGCACGATCACGTCCGGCCGCACCTTGCGGAACTGCATGCCGATCAGCTCGAAGAAGCCGACCTGCGCCCCGCTGAGCATGGCCTGGAACCAGAGGTTGAAGTGCTTGAAGAAGAAGGCGATGACGATCGCCACGACGATCGCGGCGACAACGACGAGGATCAGAAGCAGTTCTGGGCTCATGGCAGTCGGTCCTTTTCGCTGAAGACGCGGGTTGCCGATCCGATTCCACCGGGGCCGGCCCACGCGGGCGGACCGCCGGATGGATGCTGCCGCTATCATACCACTTCCCCCATCCTTGCGGCGAGGCGGCCGGCAGGGCCCGACGCCGCGACGGCGGCGGCACGGCACCGCGGCGGTCGCGGCACGGGCCCGCATCGGGTGCCACCGGCTGCTTGCCAGCCCGTGGCCTTGCCCCAGGGTCCCATGCACGGGTGCATGAGCCACCCGTGGCGCCCCAGTGCCGGGCGATGCGCGTAAGACGCGATGGAGAACGCTGATGCGGGTACTGGTGACCGGTCAGGTCGGCATGGACAAGATGGACTACCTCCGCCGCGTGGCCGCGCTCGCGGCCGAGCGGGGCGAGCGCATCGGGCTTTACAACGTCGGCGACATGATGTACGCCGAGGCGCGGGATGTGCGCCCGGGGCGCATCCTCGACCTGCCGCTGTCGCGGCTTAATGCCCTGCGTCGGGCGGCGTTCAAGGACATCATCGCCGATGCGGCCAATCACGAGCACATCCTTGTCAACACCCACGCCACCTTCCGGTGGCGCCACGGCCTGTTCGCCGCCTTCGACTTCGACCAGGTCCAGCTTCTCAAGCCCGACCTGCTGATCTGCCTGCTGGACAACATCGAGATGGTCCACCACCGGCTGCACCGCGACCATGCCTCGGATGCCACGCTCAAGGACCTGATGGTCTGGCGCGAGGAGGAGATCATGACCACGGAACTGCTGGCCCAGGCCCTCGGTCCCGGCACGCGATTCTGCATCATGGCCCGCGGCCGGCACAGTGACACCATCGAGACCACCTGGCGGCTGATCTGCCGGCCCGACTACCGCACCGTCTACCCCTCCTTCCCCATGACGCACGTGGCGGGCATGCCGGCGGTGCTGGCCGAGATCGACCGGTTCCGTGCCGCGCTGGCCGAGCACTTCGTCACCTTCGACCCGGCCGACGTGGATGAAAAGCTGCTGCTGGAGCGCGCCCTCGAGGCGGCGCGCGAGGGGCGGCAACAGCTCGAGACCGAGGCCGGCAGCTTCAGCGGCGGCAGCCACACCGTCCGCGTGCCGGTGCGCGAGGTGCTCGACATCGCCGGCGACATCGACGGCCAGATCTACATGCGCGACTTCAAACTCATCGACCAGGCCGACATGATCGTCAGCTTCATCCCCGAACTGCCCGGCGGCATCCCCGGTCTCTCCAGCGGCGTCGAGCGCGAATTGCACCACGCCTTCGAGCACGGCAAGGAGGTCTACGTCGTCTGGCAGCCGTCGCGCAGCCCCTCGCCTTTCATCACGGAAACGGCCACGAAGGTCTTCAGCGAGGTCGATGAGGCCCTGAACTGGTTCGAGCAGCGCGGCATGTTCGCCCCGCGGAACCTGTTCGGGCATTGACCGGATGGGCCGGGCGGCCGGGCCCGCTTTGCCGGGACCGTTTCACCACGGTGCCATCCACAGGTCAATACAGCTCGCCGGCGTCATCCAGGCCGTGGCTGGGATCAGCGACATCGTCGGCCGTTTCCAGCCGGCGGTGCAGGTCGGCCAGGGTCTGCTGTCGCACGGGGTTGTGGCGCAGTTGCGGATCGAGCTGGCGGAGCTGCTCGTAATGCTCGACAGCGCGGCCGCGCTCGCCGGCGACCAGCCACCAGTGGGCGGCACGGGCGTGGTACTGCCAGTTGAGCCGTTCACGCCCGGCATGGCGCGCGTAGAGCTCGGCGGCGCGGTCGGGCCGGTCCATCATGGCGTGGCACTGGGCGATCTCCTCGAGCACCTCCGGGTCGGCAATCTCGGGGGGAAAGAGCTGG
>PUMS01000425.1 GCA_003551485.1 Phycisphaeraceae bacterium
CACCCCCGGCCCCTCTCCCGGGGGGAGAGGGGAGTAAAGGCCCGGCCACCCACCCGCCATGCGTGTCATGCACCCGTCGCGCCACGCCGCGGGGTCATCTCCGGCCGGCGCGGCCGAACCGGCGGCGGCGGCCGCGGCGGAGACGCCAAGCCCCAGCAGGGCGGCGACGGCGGCCATCGCGACCAACCCGCGTGCCGGGCCGGCACGGCGGCGAGCACGGGATGCGGTGGCGCGTTGGCGGGGAGTGGTCATGCACATCGGCGGAGGGTTCGTCCAGCGTCCGGGGGTCGTCAATGGCGAGGTTAACGTCTTGCTACAAGGATAGAAGGGGATGCGGACTCGGTCACAGCGGCTCCACCGGGGTGGGTGGAAGTGTCGGCGGCGTCGGGAGTTGGGGCGGGCGTTGTCGCCGTCGCGGCTACGTTCGCGCCCGCCGCGGACCTCCGCGGTAGAGCCTTGCAGCCTTTCCGGAGGTTTCCCGCCGCTTGGGCCCCGACCGCCGGGATGAGGGCCGGGATGAGCAGGGGACCGGCGTGTGGCACACGCCGGTGCGGGCGGGGCCGGGGAGGCGACTTGCAGACAACAGGATAAAACTGTATCTTGTTGGCCAAGTCGCGGCAGGGCCGCTGGAGCGTCCGAACCGCGGCAGTTACACTGAAAACCCCGGGACCGACCAGGCCGGCACCCGCGGACGCCCGGCAACGCGTATCCACCACCCACCCCTTACCGTCGATTGGAGCCTTCATGACCAACCACAAGAAACTGCTCGAATGGGTCGAACAGATCCGCCAGATGTGCCAGCCCGACAACGTCGTCTGGGCCGACGGCTCGAAGCAACAGTACCAGGAGATGCTCGACCTGATGGTCGACGGCGGCACCGCGCGGTGGCTCAACAAGGACAAGCGGCCCAACAGCATCCTCGTGCTCTCGGACCCGGCCGACACCGCCCGCGTCGAGGACCGCACCTTCATCTGCACCAAGAACCCCGAGGATGCCGGCCCCAACAACAACTGGGCCGACCCCGATGAGATGCGCGCCACCCTCACGGGCCTGTTCACCGGGTCCATGAAGGGCCGCACGATGTACGTCATCCCCTTCTCGATGGGCCCGATCGGCAGCCCGATCGCCCACATCGGCGTCGAGATCAGCGACTCGCCCTACGTCGTGGCCAACATGATGATCATGACCCGCGTCGGCAAGAAGGTGCTCGACGTCCTCGGTGACGATGGCGAGTTCGTCGGCTGCCTGCACTCGGTGGGCATGCCGCTGGAGAAGGGCCAGAAGGATGTGCCCTGGCCGTGCAACGCCGACAACAAGTACATCACCCACTTCATGGAGACCAAGGAAATCTGGTCCTTCGGCTCCGGCTACGGCGGCAACGCGCTGCTGGGCAAGAAGTGCTTCGCCCTGCGCATCGCATCGATCATGGCGCGCGAGCAGGGCTGGCTGGCCGAGCACATGCTCATCCTCAAGCTCACCAGCCCCGAGGGCATCGTCAAGTACGTCGCCGGCGCCTTCCCCTCGGCCTGCGGCAAGACCAACCTGGCCATGCTCAACCCCACCGTCGCCGGCTGGAAGGTCGAGTGCATCGGCGATGACATCGCCTGGATGAAGTTCGATGAGGAAGGCAACCTCCGGGCGATCAACCCCGAGACCGGCTTCTTCGGCGTCGCCCCCGGCACCAGCTACGACAGCAACCCCAACGCCATGGAGACGCTCAAGGCCAACAGCGTCTTCACCAACTGCGCCCTGACCGATGATGGCGATGTGTGGTGGGAAGACATGACCGAGGAGCCGCCGGCCCACCTGATCGACTGGAAGGGCCAGGACTGGACCCCCGACTGCGGCCGCACCGCCGCCAATCCCAACGCCCGCTTCACCACGCCCGCGGCCCAGTGCCCGGTGATCGCCCCGGAATGGGAAGACCCCAAGGGCGTGCCCATCAGCGCCATCCTCTTCGGCGGCCGGCGCGCCACCAACGTGCCGCTGGTGACCGAGGCCCGCGACTGGGCCCACGGCACGTTCCTGGGCTCGATCATGGGCTCGGAGAAGACCGCCGCCGCCGCCGGCAAGGTCGGCGAACTGCGCCGCGACCCCATGGCCATGCTGCCGTTCTGCGGCTACAACATGGCCGACTACCTCACCCACTGGCTGGAGATGGGCAAGAAGGGCGGCGACAAGATGCCGCGCCTGTTCTACGTCAACTGGTTCCGCAAGGGCCCCGACGGCAAGTTCATCTGGCCGGGCTTCGGCGAGAACAGCCGCGTGCTCAAGTGGATCGTCGAGCGCTGCGCCGGCAAGGCCGAGGTCGTCGAGACCCCCATCGGCAACCTGCCCACGAAGCAGTCGCTGGACGTTGCGGGCCTGAGCCTGTCCGACGAGGACCTCGAGACGCTGCTGTCGGTCGATGCCGAGGGCTGGCTGGCCGAGATCCCCAGCATCCGCGAGCACTACGCCCAGTTCGGCGACCGGATGCCCAAGGCGCTGATCGAGCAGCTCGACGCCCTCGAAAGCCGCCTCCAGCAGGTCGCCGTCTGACCCCGGCGCTTCGGCGCCAGATAACCCATGCCCCCCACAGGCAGAGCCCTCGCGCCCCCGGCGCGGGGGCTTTGCCGTTGTGACAAACGTGCGGCTGGCGGTCAGTGACCGGCGCTTCAGATGGTCAGCGACGGGGTGCATGACACATACCGTGGGATGCCGCGTACCCCCCCTTTCCCCCGGGAGGGGGCGGGCTGCTTGTGGAAACGGGCGAAGAAGGCGCCTTGCAGGCAGGTGAAAATGGATC
>PUMS01000081.1 GCA_003551485.1 Phycisphaeraceae bacterium
CCCCGGAAGCGCCCCCGCCCCTCCCCGAAAGACCCCGGGAAGCCCACGGCCTTCCCCCCTCGCGGTCGCCCGGATTCGACCGGCGCCGGGGCCATCTCTTCTCCCCTTCGCCCCGCGGCCGGACCGCCCCTTCGGCCGCCGGCGCCGCCACAACCTACACGGGGCCCATGACAGCGCCCCGTCAGACCGCGCAGGAAAAACTCCAGATAGAATCAGGGGTCGGTCGGGCCCGCGGCTCGACCCGCCGCAGCGCGACGACCACCCGGTCCGGCAGGAGCCAGCGATGCTGACTGAGAACACCGCAACAGGCGGCCGGCGGCAGGGACTGCCGCGCGGCCTGCGGGCGCTGCCCGAGCCGGCGCTGGCGGCGCGGGCAGCGTTGCCGGTACTGCTGGCGCTGGCCATCACCGCGGGCCTGGCGCGCGCGGCGGTGGACGATGCCTCGCCGCAGGCGCGGGCGGAGATCGAGACGCTCATCGAGCAGCTAGGCGATGACCGCTTCCCCGTGCGCGAGCGGGCGGAGGAAGCGCTGCTGGAGCGGGCGGTCGAGGCACACGAGGCGCTGGAACGGGCCAGGCAGAGCCCGGATGCCGAGGTGCGCTTCCGCGCCGGCCGCATCTACGATGCGGCGAGGCAGGACATCGAGCGGGCCCGGCGCCTGGCGCGGTGGAAGCGGCTTCGCGACAGCGGCGTAGCGCTGATCGAGCGGGCGCACTGGCACCGCGACGACCTGTCGCCGCTCCTGCCGCCGGCCGGTTGCGAGGCCGGGATCGCCGTGGTGGATGGCGACCACCGCCTGCACCTGCTCGATCCGGCCACCGGCCAGACCCGCTGGAGCCGGAAGGTCGATCCCGAGAACTGGGATGCGATGGGAGCCGGTGAGGGGATGGTGCTGGGCGCATCGCGGAACCGGCGGGCGGTGACGATCAAGTCCGTAACCGATGGCCGGCGGCTCGGCCGCGCTGAGGTCGATGCCCGGGTGTTGCACATCGTGCCCAGTGCCGAAGGGGTGCTCACGATGGATGCCGCCGGGCGGTTTACTTCGTGGCAGCGCGATGGGCAGCAGCGCTGGTCGGTGCGGATGCCGCCGGGCCTGCCCGCCGGTCCGCCGCGGGTCGATGCCGGCCGGGTGTACGCGGCATCGAACCACGGGCGGCAGGTGCTGGTGATCGAACTCGAGAGCGGGCGGGTGCTCGAGCGGGCCGAGATCGATGCCGTCGGCCTGTGGTGGGGCGCGCTTCACGGGGATCGCTGGGTGCTGGGGTCTTCCGACGGCCTGGTGGTGCTCGATCGCGACGGGCCGGCGTTGCGGTGGCGGTTCAAGACGGACTCGGCACTTGATGTGCCGGGTGCCGGGTCGACCCAGGGTTATCGCCGCCGGGCCTCGGCCGCGCCTGCGTTCGCCGATGATGGCGCGATGCTGCTGCTGCCCACCGGCTGGGGCCTGCTGGCGATCGACAGTGACACGCAGCGCATGGTCTGGCGTTTCGTGCCGATTGCCCTGGACGAGGATGCACCGGAGGGCATCGATGACGGCGAGGCCCTGATCGAGCGTTTCGGCGACATGGGCGAGCCGGTGGTGGCCGATGGCCGGGTCATCGTGCCCACGCGCGAGGCGCTGCACGCGGTGCGGGTGGCCGATGGCACGGAACTGTGGCGGCTGCCCACGGCGCGGTGGGGGGTGGAACGGGCGCTGGTGGTGGGCGATGCGCTGATTCACTGGGGCCCGCCGTCGGCAGACGATGACGATGTCGACGGCGCGGGGAAGTGGTGGCCGCGTATCCATGCGCTCGACTTCGACATGGGTTTAGACGATGACGATGGCGAGGCCGACCCCCCGACGTCGCAGCTGATGGCGCTGCCGCTGTCGGTCGAGGGTGAGGCGGAAGCGGAGGCGCCGGTGGAAGCGGGCGTCGAGCGGTAGCGATCCTGCATCGGGTGCCTCGGGCTGCTTGCCGGGCGGTGCCGTCGGCCAAGGTGGTGTAGACTGTCGGCCGTGACATGCACTGGTGGACAAGCCACCAGTGGCACTCGGGGACCGCGATGAAAGGAAAGTTCATGGCCCGGAAGAAGGCATCGAAGAAGTCCGCCACGAAGAAGAAGAGTGCCCCGGCCCGGCCCGCGGCCTCGGCCTCGGCCGTGGCCGTGGCCGAGCCCCAGGTATCCGGGCGCGGTGGGGAAGGCCGTTACGAGATCGACATCGCCCTCATCGGCGGCGGCAGCCGCGCGTGGGCGCGCATGCTGTTTCGTGACCTGGCGCTGACGCCTCAGCTTACCGGGCGCATCCACCTCTATGATGTCGATCACGCCGCCGCGCAGCGCAACGTCAAGGTGGCCGATGACATCTTCGGCCATCCCGATGCGGTCACGCGTTTCGAGGTCAAGGCGGTCAAGGACCTGGGCAAGGCGCTGAAAGGGGCCGACTTCGTGGTCATCAGCATCCAGCCCGGGCCGATGCAGATGTTCGCCAACGACATCGACATCCCCGCACGCTACGGCATCCTCCACGCCGTAGGCGATACTACCGGGCCGGCGGGCATCAGCCGGGCGCTGCGGGCGATCCCCATCTTCGAGCACTACGCCGAGCAGATCGCCATGCACTGTCCCGACGCCTGGGTGATCAACTACACCAACCCGATGACCCTCTGCACCGCCACGCTGCACAGGGTGGCGCCGGGGATCAAGGCCTTCGGCTGCTGCCACGAGGTCTTCGGCACGCAGCAAAGGCTGGCAAGGCTGCTGAGCGAGCGCCTCGAGGTGGCCCAGCCGCCGCGGCAGCAGGTCCGCGTCGAGGTCAGCGGCGTCAACCACTTCACCTTCGTCACCGAGGCGCGCTGGAAGGATCACGACCTGCTGGAGCTGCTCACCGACCACCTGATCGCCAGGGACGACCTGTTCGTCGACCGCACCGACTTCGCCCTGGAATCGAAGAAGCTGGGCCGCTGGTTCAGCCACTGCTGGCTGATCGCCCTGGACTTCTTCGTGCAGTTCGGGGCGCTGGGCGCGGCCGGTGACCGTCACCTGGCCGAGTTCGTGCCCTGGTACCTGGAAAGTGAGGAAATTCTGCACCGTTGGGGCGTAGTGCTCACGCCATCGAGCTACCGCCTGGGCATGTGGGAGGCCGCCGACCGCAAGGTCGCCGCGCAGCAGAAGCAGAAGGCCGCCGGCGATGAACGCGCCATCCCGCTGAAGCGCTCAGATGAAGAGGGCATCGAAATGATCTTGGCCCTGCTGGGCGATGGGCCGTTGCTGACCAACGTGAACCTGCCCAATGAAGGCCAGGCCCCGGACCTGCCCCGCGGCGCGGTGGTCGAGACCAACGCCGCGTTCACCCGAGGCAACCTGCGCCCGCTGGTGACCAACGAATTGCCCGGCATGCTCAGCGGCCTGGTGCGCCGGGTGATCGACGTGCAGCAGGTGACGCTCGAGGCCGGCCTCAGCCGCGATCTGGACACCGCCTTCGAGGCCCTGCTGGCCGACCCGTTGACCCGGATTCCCACCGACAAGGCCTGGGACATGTTCTGTGAGATGGTCCAGGTTAATGCCGCGCTGATGAAGGAATACACCAGCGAGCAGACATGACCCGCCGGGTGGTCGAAGGCCTGTGCGTCCGGGCGTGCATGACACGCATGGCGGGTGGATGGCCGGGCCTTTACTCCCCTCTCCCCCCGGGAGAGGGGCCGGGGGTGAGGGCAGGTTCGCACGCGGCGAGCGTGTCTCCCCTCACCCCGGCCCTCTCCCGGAGGGAGAGGGAGCAAGAGCCATCCCGCGGCACATGTCATGCGCCCTGCGTCCTGGCCGCCCCCGCGGGCTCCGAGGCCGCTCAGCGGCGGCCGGCGAGGATGAAGCGGTCGTAGCCTGCGGCCAGGTATTGCGTGAATGGCAAATCCATTCGACGGCGAAGCTCGAGCACCTCCTGCCGGGTGAAGCCGCTGTCGGTGGCACGCAGCAGCCAGTGCATGGCCGCCGCATCCGCCCCGCGGGCGTGCCAGCGGCAGGCCCACCTGGCCCAGCGCCCGCGCAGCAGGTCGGTCCAGAGCAACCCGCGGCGGGACAGCTTGAACATCACGCGAAGCAGCATCATCACCCGCAGGTCCGGCAGGTCGTGGCCAATGAGGCTGGCGAGGGTGTAGTCGAAGCTATTGGCATCAAAGGGCGGGCTCAGCGGGTCGGCGGCCACCGGGCAGATGAGCGGGGCTTCTGTTTCGCCGCGGGGGCCGAGGGCGGCGTGCAGCGCGGCGGGGTTGCTGTCCAGTAGAGTGATGGCCACCGCCCGGCCGCGCTGATGGCTGTTGCGGCCGACGGCCAGGGCGAGGTCGGCCCCGCCGGCGCCCATGAACAGCAGGTGCGCCGGGCGGCTGGCATCGTGCTTCTCCAGCCAGTGGCCCAGGAGCTGCACGACCAGCCGCCTCACCCCGCCGCGCTGATTGAGCCGTTCAGCCGCATCCGCCAGGGCCGCCGGTGCGGGCGGCTCGGCGGGCGGATCGAACGGCACGCGATGGGTGAGAAAGGCCATGACCGGCGGACTCTACCATGTCTGGCCCAGACGGCGGGATACCGATCTGCTGCGGGCGCGTCGGGGCCTGTTCGATCCGCGCGGCGGGGTCGGGTATGGTGGCGGCAGATGGCGGGCGGGATTCGAGCCACCCCTGGAGTGATGCCATGAGTGAAGGTCAAACCACGGTGCAGCGATGGACGCTGGCCGGGTCGGATGAGCAGACGATCCACGGCAACACGCACCTGCCGGGCGGGGGCGCGGCGGGGGCGATGCTGATCTGCCACGGGTTCAAGGGCTACAAGGACTACGGCTTCTTCCCGGCCCTGGCCCGCGCGGCGGCGAGGCGGGGGATGGTCGTTCACCGGTTCAACTTCAGCCACAGCGGCATGACCGACCGGATCGAGACCTTCGAGCGGCCGGACCTCTTCGAGCGCGACACCTGGGGTCGGCAGATCAAGGACCTGATGACCGTGGCCGCGGCCTGCCGCGATGGCCAACTGCCCGGCGGGGCGCAGCCGATGCAGGTCTGGTTCGGGCACAGCCGCGGCGGGGTGACGGCCCTGCTCACCGCAGCGCGAAGCGTGCAGACTACCGGAGCGGTCAGGCCCGCGGGTCTGGTCACCGCCGCCGCGCCGTGCATCAGCGCGGCGTTGAGCGAGCAGGAGCGGCAGCGGCTCCGACAGCAGGGGTTCGTCGAGTCGCCCTCATCGCGGACGGGCCAGGCGCTGCGCATCGGCCGCGCGTGGCTGGATGAGATCGAGGCCGATCCCGCCGCGTTCGACCCGCTCGATGCCATCGCCCGCTTCGAGTGCCCCGCGCTGGTGGTCCACGGTGATGAGGATCAAACGGTGCCCGTCGACGCCGCCCACGCACTCGCCGAGGCTGGGGCCGTTCGTGCCCGCGTGGTGGTGATCGAAGGCGCCGGCCATACCTTCAACTGCCCCAACCCCCTCGAACAGGACCAGCCCATCCCCGCCGCCACCGACCGCCTCATCGACCTGAGCTGCGACTTCGCCCGCCAGTGCCTGGCGGAGTAGGCAGGCAGAAAGGGGAGGCGTGCATCTTCTCCTTCGTCTCACCCCTTTTTCTCCCAGCGAATCCACGCACCCCTCCCCATTTTCTGGACCGGCATCACACCACGACATCCGCGACCGACTGCACAAGATGTGCGGCCTCGTCCAGCGGTTCGAAGGCGCCAGCCCCACAAAAGGTTCCAGGACCCTTTTTGGTCGTCTCGGCCACATTCCGGGCCGCGGACCTCGGAGCGGCCGAGACGGCCGCGCTCCCTGGCGGCCCGCTTCCGGCGATTTTCAGGGCAGTGGGGATACGCGTGGATGCTGTGGGCCGCTTGCCGGCCAGTGCCCTGGGCGCTCGTCATGGCACTGGCGAGCAGGGTGCCAGCGGCACTGCGGGCGCCGCTAATGCTAACGCTCGTGCTCGATGCGCATCTGGCCCACCAGCGTGCTCATGGTCAGCAGGTCGTTGTCGAACTGGCCATCTTCCATCTTGTTCGTGCTGAGCGCAACGTGGGTGGCGGTGAAGGCACGGCGGGGGTCCAGGGTGGCATCGAGATCGACCCACCGGCCATCGATCCAGGCCTGCGTCCACATGTGATGGACGAAGACGTGGCGGTGGCCGAGGAAGCCCTCTTCGCCCACGTAGATCAGCCCGCTGGCCACCCGGCTGGGGATGCGATCGGCACGCAGCATCGCCGCCAGCAGGACGGCGAACTCGGTGCAGTCGCCCCGTCGGGCGCGGGCCACCTCGCTGGCGGAGGCCAGGCCGACGTCGAGGGTCGTCTCCTGGATGTAGTCGTGGACGAAGCGGCGCATGGCCTCGGCCCGCTCGGCGGGGGCCTCGCCGGCGCGGCGCGCGGCCCGCTGGGCCAGTTCGATGATGCGCTCATCCTCGGGGTCGATCATGATCGAGCGGGTGACCCGAGGCGGTTGGGCTCGGGGGTCGGGCCGGGGGTTGTCCAGGTCGATGCTCACCCGGCCGCGGGCGGCATCGAGCCGCTCGAAGCGCTGCACGGCCGTCTCGGGCACGTCGGGCAGTTGGCCCTCCTCGACCGTGAGAATGAACTGCGCCTGGCGCCGCTCGGCCGCGCGCCCGATGGGCCGGTCCATTCGGACGAAGGTCTGGGCGAGGATGTCCGCGGTGGGGCGCCGGGTCTGGGCCAGCAGGCGGTCGGCGGCCTCGAGGCGCATCTGAAACGCTCCGAGGGGGACTTGCTCGATCAGCAGTCCGCCCGCTTCATCGACGAAGGAGGTCGTCTCGACCCCGGGCAGAATCGAGAGGGTGTAGCGCAGCTCGAGCGCGGGCACGGTTCTGCCGAAGACCTCCACGTTGCGCCGTTCGAGGATGCGGGATCGGATATCGACGCCCTGGAGCAGCGTGGGTTCGTAGGTGCGTAGCTCGAGCTCACGTTCACCGGCTTCGATGGCGCGTGCAAGCCGGCGCGTGGCTGCGCGCGGTGTGAGCCAAGGCTCTTCGGGCAGGTCCCGGTTCACCGTCGTGCGGCGACCACCGGAGTGGGTGGTCACCTCGATGCCCGTTTCGGTAAAACGCAGGTCCCGGCGGACCTTTTCCGCGGCGTTCTGCTCGATGACGGTGGCCCACAACGGCCGGCCATCCTCGGTCTCGGCGAAGCGCTCGCCCGTGTAAAAGGACATCTCATCGCCCCCCGGCCCCACGACAATCCGGCCCCCTCCCCGGCGCAGTTGCAGGTTGAACTCCTCGACGGTGATCCAGGTATCGCCGTCGCGCTCGGTTCGGATGACGGCCCATCCGGCGGGCCGGTCGTCGATCGTGATGGCGAACCATCGCTCGCTCTCGACGGTGGTATCCGGCTCGGTCTGATCGCGCAGCCGCTCCAGGGGCGTGATGGTCTGCGTCGCGGGGGTCTGCGCCACCGGCGCTGCGGGCAGTTCGTCATCGCTGTCGCAGCCGGCGGCGACGCCCGCGGCCAGCCACACGGCGCCCACGATGGCGACGATGATGCTTCGATTCCGATGCGTCCACATGGCGAGGCCCTCCGGGGTCGAACGTGACCGACTCATTCTACCATGGTCCGGGGGCCGGCCCATGGGGTCCCCTGGGATGGCCCGCCTCCGGGCGCCGGACGGGGAGAGGCCTCGCCGTTCAGCCGCGAGGCGCCCCATGCGCCGGTCGGGCCAGAACAGGGCAAAGGGCTATTGACCGCCGGGCCGTTGGGTCGATAACATGTACATCATGAATAGCGCTACGCCCATTCTGCCTTCATCTGCACTACCTCTGACGGTCGCCGTTAGGTGAGCGGAGGACCCGCACCGCCAGCGTTGCCGTCATCAGACCTTTGATTGAAACAAGATGGACCCGTCCGGAGCCCGCACGGGCTGTCGGCGTGAATACAATGGCCTCGCGGGGACCACGAGCCGCAGCAGCGACCCGCTCCCACACCCCGGCCACCCCCCGCCATCCAGCCACCCGCCGGCGCAAGCCCCGCGGGGCCGCATCCACAGGGAAACCGCAGCGATGAGCCGTACCGCACCCTACCTCAACACGCGTGAGATCGTCACCGGTGAAGGCCCCACCACCGACCAGTACGGTGGCATGACCGGGGCCGAAATCTTCCACGAGATGATGCGAGAGCATGGCGTCGAGGTCATGTTCGGCTACCCCGGCGGGGCGATCCTGCCGGTGTTCGACGCCATCTACCAGTCGCCCCACTTCCGTTTCATCCTCACCCGCCACGAGCAGGGCGCCGGGCACATGGCCGAGGGCTACGCCCGCGCCACGGGCAAGCCGGGAATCGTGCTGGTGACTTCCGGCCCCGGGGCGACCAACACCGTCACCGCGCTTCAGGATGCGCTGATGGACGGCACCCCCATGATCGTCTTCTCCGGGCAGGTGGCCACCTTCGCCGTGGGCACCGATGCCTTCCAGGAGGCGGACGTGACCGGCATCACCCGGCCGTGCACCAAGTGGAACGTGCTGGTCAAGCGCATCGAGGACCTGCCAAGGGCGATCAACCAGGCCTTTCACGTGGCCACCACCGGCCGGCCCGGGCCGGTGCTGGTGGACCTGCCCAAGGATGTGACCGCCTCGCGGCTGACCACGGCGGTGAGCGTGCAGCCATACCTGCCCGGCTACCACGTGCGCGAGCTGGGCACCTCCAGCGAGATCGAGCGTGCCGCGGCGATGATCAACGCCGCGAGGCGCCCCGTGTTCTACGTCGGCCAGGGCGTGGTCCTCTCGGGGGCCGGCGAGGTGCTGGGCCGCTGTGCCCGCCAGGGCAACGTGCCGGTGACGACCACCCTCCAGGGCCTGGGCGCGTTCGATGAGGATGACCCGCTGAGCCTGCACATGCTGGGCATGCACGGCTCGGCCTACGCCAACTGGGCGATGCATCACAGTGACTGCATCATCGCCGTGGGCGCCCGCTTCGATGACCGGGTGACCGGCGACATCAAGCGCTTCGCCCCCGCCGCGCGCGCCGCGGAGCGCGAGGGCCGCGGCGGGATCATCCACTTCGACATCGCGCCCGAGAGCATCAACAAGGCCGTGCCGGTGACCATCGGCATCGAGGGCGATGCGCGCAAGAACCTTGAGCTGCTGCTGCCGATGCTCGAGAAGACCGACCGCGCCGAGTGGCTGGAGCGGATCAGCACCTGGAAGCGCGAGCATCCCTTCCGCTACCGCGATGACCCGCGACCGTTCCACCTCAAGCCGCAGGCGGTGATCGAGGAGATCGACCGCCAGACCCGCAGCGAGGCGATCATCGTCACCGGGGTGGGCCAGCACCAGATGTGGGCGGCGCAGTTCTACACCTTCAGGCAGCCGCGCCAGTTCATCACCTCCGGCGGCCTGGGCACGATGGGCTACGGCGTGCCGGCCAGCGTCGGCGCCCAGCTCGGCCGGCCGGACCGGACGGTGGTCAACATCGACGGCGACGGCTCGTTCCAGATGACGTGCATGGAGATGGGCACCGCCGCGGCCAACAACATCCCCGTCAAGTGCGTGATCCTCAACAACGACTTCCAGGGAATGGTCAAGCAATGGCAGGACCTGTTCTACCAGGAGCGCTACAGCCACACCGAGATGCACAACCCCGACTTCGTCAAGCTCGCCGAGGCCCTGCACGTCAAGGGCATCCGCTGTGAGAGCCGCGAGCAACTGCCCGGCGCCGTGGCGGCCATGCTCGAGCACGACGGCCCGGTGATCCTCGAGTGCCTGATCGAGAAGAACGAGCACGTGTACCCGATGATCCCCGCGGGCAAGAGCGTGGATGAGATGGTCCTGGGCAACTTCGACGATTGACCCGCCGTGGGCATCCGGCGGCGCCGGGTGCAGCGCCTGCGGGTGTGCCGGGCGTTCCCGGCCGGGGTGCCGCAGGATGCCGCGTGCGCCACGGGCCGCTCGTCACCCGAGGTCTTGCGGCGTCGGTCGCGGACGCCCCCGGACCGACCGCCCGTCGCACCCGTCGCTGTGCTCCGGCCCCGGCATGGCTCATGTTCCCTTCGCAAACGCCGTACTGATGTGCGGATGCAGCCTCCGGGGAAAAGACTAAACTGTCGGCGGTCCCGGCATGGTCGGGGCCCGGCCGCGGCGCCCGCCGCGGTGCGTTCTTCGATCCTTCTGATATCCCCAACTCCCCGCGAGCCCAGGTTGCCGGTCCGGCCGGTGCCGGGGGCCGCAGCAAGGAAACCCCCATGAGCTTCGACATCGAATCGGTCCACGCACGTCAGGTCCTCGACAGCCGCGGCAACCCCACCGTCGAGGTGGAGGTCCAGCTCACCGGCGGCGCCGGCGGCCACGCCATCGTCCCCAGCGGCGCCAGCACCGGCGAGCACGAGGCCGTCGAGCTGCGCGACGGCGAGAAGTCGATCTACCTTGGCAAGGGCGTGCAGAAGGCGGTGGACAACGTCAACCACAAGATCGCCCCCGAACTGGTCGGGCTCGATGCCCGCGATCAGCAGAACGTCGATGCGGTGATGAACCGCCTCGACGGCACCGAGAACAAGGGCCAGATCGGGGCCAACGCCATCCTCGGGGTGTCGATGGCCACGGCCTACGCCGCCTCCAGCGCCTGCGCGATGCCGCTGTACCGATACCTCGGCGGCACGGGGGCCAGGATTCTGCCCGTGCCCATGCTCAACATCCTCAACGGCGGCAAGCACGCCGACAACACCGTGGACTTTCAGGAGTTCATGATCCAGCCCTGGGGGTTCGACAACTTCCCCGATGCCCTGCGGGCCGGCGTCGAGATCTACCACGCGCTGAAGAAGGTGCTCCACGACAAGAAGATGTCCACCGCCGTGGGCGATGAGGGCGGTTTCGCACCCGACCTTAAGGACAACGAAGATGCGCTCAAGGTCATCGAGGAGGCGGTGGACAAGGCCGGCTACAGGCTCGGCGAGCAGATTTTCATCGCCCTCGATCCGGCCACCAGCGAACTGTGGAACGAGGCGCAGAAGGCGGGCAAGACCGGCTACTGCTTCTTCAGCAGCCAGCCCGACCGCATCGTCAGCAGTGAGGAACTGATCGACCTGTGGGCCGACTGGTGCAGCAAGTACCCCATCCGCTCGATCGAGGACGGCCTTGCCGAGAACGACTGGGAGGGCTGGCGCAAGCTGACGGCACGGCTGGGCGAGAAGGTGCAGCTCGTGGGCGATGACCTTTTCGTGACCAACCCCAGGTTCCTCCAGAAGGGCATCGACACCGGCGCCGGCAACTCGATCCTGGTCAAGGTCAACCAGATCGGCACCCTCAGCGAGACCTTCGACGCGGTGAACCTGGCGATGCGCAACGGCTACAGCGCCGTGCTCAGCCACCGCTCGGGCGAGAGCGAGGATGCGACCATCGCCGACATCGCCGTGGCCACCAACTGCGGCCAGATCAAGACCGGCGCCCCCTGCCGCAGCGACCGCAACGCCAAGTACAACCAGCTTCTGCGCATCGCCGAGGAACTGGGCGAGCAGGCCGTCTACGGCTCGGTGACCTGGAACAAGGGCTGAAGGCCGCCGGGCCAGAGCTCTCACAGGTAGCGCCGGTGGCATGCACCCGCACTGCCGCACTGCCCGGGCGCATGACACGCATCGCGGGATGCCGCTTGCTCCCTCTCCCTCCGGGGGCATACACCGGGAAAGGGCTGGGGTGAGGGCAGACACGCCTGCCGCGTGCAAGCCTTCCCTCACCCCCGGCCCTTCTTTCGGGGGCAGAGGGGGAGCAAGAACCCTCCGAACTGCGCGATTTTCGTTGCTTTGGGGAACGCCACGCGATTATGAGCGACTCCCGATGGGGCATCTGAGGCGCTTTGGCGGTGGCTGACCCGCGATGTATCGGGAGCCACCGGGCGCCGGCCGGAAACAGCCCCCGGCATCCGGGGAAACACTGCCGCAGGCGCCACCGGAAACGGCTGCCGGGTAGTACGTGAATGCTCCGGCCCCGGCCCGCTATGCCGGCCGCAGCCGCCGGGCCAGGTCCAGCATCTCATCGGTGACTTCGGACATCGGGTAGTGCTTTCGCAGCCGCAAGCGAAGCTGATCGAGTGGGGCCACGCGGAACACCGTCACCGGCCGCAACTGGCGCGCCGCGAACGCCACCGCGCGGGCCAGTCTGCGGGCCGAAGCGGCCACCAGCAGTTCCCCGCCGCCTTCGTATCGAAGCGGCAGCATCTCGAACTGCCAGGCCTGTCGCCGGCTGAGCAGCCCCAGCGCCCGCGGCTCGATGCGCTGATGCGACAGGTCCATCACCCCGCCGCGGCGGCAGAACTGCTCGATCCAGGCCTGCTCGATGCTCTCGATGGTGACGTCGAACATCTGCTCGGCGAGCACACCAAACGGGATGTGGCTACGGCGCTGGCGCTGGAGCACTTCGAAAACCTGCTGCTCGCACAGCACGCCACGCTCGATGAGAATCTGGCCGATACGGAGGGTGGACCGGGGATCGCTCAAGTGTCTTTCTCCCTGTCGCGGCCGGCCGCTCCACGGCCTGCCATCGCCCTCCGAGGATCGGTCCGATGCCCCGGCTGAATAAGAATTTTCTTACGCGCCGGGCGCGGCCGGCACGATGCCCGAACGGTTTCTGACGCCCACACCGGCTGGGCCAGAACGGCGATCCTGGCAGATGGGGTGGCCGTGGCCGACGCCACCGGCTGCCCTGAAAATAACTCCCTCTCCCGGAGGGAGAGGGGAGAAAGAGGCGCCCGCCTTTTTCATCCTCGTGGGTGCGGCGCCGGCCGCATGAGACACTGCCCCCGAAAATCCGGCCCCCTCTCCCTCCGGGAGAGGGCTGGGGTGAGGGGAGACACG
>PUMS01000452.1 GCA_003551485.1 Phycisphaeraceae bacterium
CCATCCTGCGGGCACTGCGGCCCACGGCCGGCAGCATCCACTTCCGGCCCAACGGCAGCACGGTGGACCTGGCCTCGCTCGGCGAGCGCGAGCTTCGCCCGCTGCGAACGACGATGCAGATGATCTTTCAGGACCCGTTCAGCTCGCTCAACCCGCGGATGACCGTGGGCGACATCGTCGCCGAGCCGCTGGTGATTCACGGGCTGGCCCGCGGCCGGGAGCGCACCCGGCAGGTCGAGGCCATGCTCGAGCGCGTGGGGCTCAAGCCCGAGCACCGCATGCGCTACCCACACGCCTTCAGCGGCGGGCAGCGCCAGCGCATCGGCATCGCCCGGGCACTGATCATGCAGCCGTCGCTGGTGGTGGCCGATGAGGCGGTCTCGGCGCTGGACGTGTCCGTGCAGGCGCAGGTGATCAACCTGCTCGAGGACCTCCAGGATGAGTTCAAGCTGACCTATATCTTCGTTGCCCACGACCTGAGCGTGGTGCGCCACATCTGCGACCGCGTGGCGGTGATGTACGCCGGCCGCATCGTCGAGCTGGCCACGACCGAACAGATATTCCACGACCCCAAGCACCCCTACACCCGCGCGCTGATCGCCGCCGTGCCCATGCCCGATCCGGATGTGAAGATGAAGGGCCTGCTCGCCGGCGAGGCTGCCGACCCGGCCAGGCTGCCCTCCGGCTGCGCCTTCCACCCGCGCTGCCCCGAATGCTTCGCCCCCTGCCGCACCGACCGTCCCCCGCTGGTGACGATCGAGGGCCGCCGCCTTACCGCCTGCCACCTGCACCCCGCGGCCGCCGACTGACCCGCCCGGAAGTGACACCTGGTGACGGACTGGCGTTGGGCGGCGCGGGTTTGACGCTACAATGCGGGCCAACCGTGGCTGCTGCGGTACGCTGCGGTTGCCGCGGCGGGGGGCTGTGGAGATCGCCGGAGAGGGCAGGCGCAGCGGTTGTGTCGGCCGGGACCCGATGCCCCGGGCGCGCAGCGCGGCCTTTATGAGTCCCCACCTGTTGCTTTTCTCATTGCCTACAAGCCGCGAGAGCCCGCCGCATGACGTTGTCCGCCCGCCTGGCGCCCCGCATCGTGCTCCCGCTCACCGCCGCGTGCATGCTGACCGGCGCGGCGGCGGTGAGTGATGCGGAAACGTTGACCTTTACCACGAGTCGGGAGCTGTGGCAGTCCTACACGCAGGCGCCGCAGGACCATCCCAACATTCCCGATGTCTCGTACGCCGGCTACCGCTTCAGCGAGAAGCCGCTGCCCGCCGTCGACGTGGTGGCCAACGTCCGTGAGCACGGCGCCCGTGGTGACGGCCGCGCCGATGACAGCGATGCGTTCGATGCAGCCATCGCCGCAGCCAGCGAGGCCGGCGGTGGGGCCATCTTCGTCCCCGCGGGCACCTACCGGCTGACGCGGGTGGTGGCGCTGAACCAGTCCAACCTCGTGCTTCGCGGTGCCGGCCCGCGGCGAACGATCCTGCGCTTTGAGCGGCCCATCAACGAGCTTTTCGAACCCGGCCGGGGGATGCACGGCTCGTGGTATGGCGGGTTGATCTGGATCGAGCCCGATGGGCCGCAGGTGCCCTTCGGCGGGCGGGCGGTCAGCCCGGATGCCATGGCCGCCACGGGCACTGCCCGGATGGGCCAGCACGAGGTCCGTGTCAGGGCCGAGGATGCCGCGCGCCTGGCCGGCCACGTGGGACGGCCGGTAAAGCTGAGCTGGCGCGGCGACATGGAACTGGCTTGGCACATCGCCGGGCACGAGTCGATGCGCCGGGCTCACTTTGGCAACCTCGGCGGGGCGCTGCGCGATGGGGTGCTGACCTGGCACTGGGTCAACGAGATTGAGTCGGTCGAGGATGACCGGGTGCGGTTTCGCAAGCCCCTGCGGCTGGATGTACGCGCGGGCTGGACGTTGAAGATCGACCCCGATGCCCGCTTCATCGAAGAGGTGGGGGTGGAGCATCTTTCCATCCGATTTCCGCACGTCCAGAAGAAGCCGCACCTTCAGGAGGACGGCTATAACGCCATCATGCTCAGCCGCGCAGTGCACTGCTGGGTGCGGAACGTCTGGATCGAACATGCCGACAACGGCATCATCGTGACCAACACCTCGGCCAACAACACGCTGACCCACTGGCGGCTGATGGGCCGTCGCAACCACCACGGCACGATGTGCCGCGCCGGCGCGCACGACAATCTCTTCGAGCACTTCCTGATCGAGTCGCGTCCGGACCACGGGCTGAACACCGAGGGGCTCAGCAGCGGCAACGTCTGGCGGCGCGGGGTGATGCGGAACGGGACGTTCGACTCCCACGGGATGATGTCGTTCGACTCGGTGCGCACGGTCATCGAGGTCCGCAACACCGGCGGCCCCGGCGGCCGCCGCGACTTCGGCCCGTTCAACGGCCGGCGCATGGTGCACTGGAACATCAACGTCACCAACGACCGGCCCGACTGGATCACGCAGCCGGCGCTGATGCCCAACGGCGCGATCGTGGGTATCCGCGGCGCGCCCCTGGACCGCCGGGAGCGGGACCTGTGGCTGATGCCCGACGGCCTGGACAAGGGTTGCGTGGTAGCGGACATGGGCCGTGTGCCGGTGCCGCCGGACCTGTTCGAGGCCCAACGGCGCCGTCGGCTGGGGCGCTGACCGCAACGGTGATGTCATCTTGTTGTCGTAGGCCCTGGGGGTGACCGGGTGACAACGGCAGATTGCGATGCGGCGGGCGCGTTCGCATGCCGCGGCCGCGCATCAAGCAGGCCCCG
>PUMS01000241.1 GCA_003551485.1 Phycisphaeraceae bacterium
CCCCGGAAGTACCCCGGAAGTACCCCGGAAGTACCCCGGAAGTACCCCGGAAGCCCCCGGAAGCCCCCGGAAGCACCCCGTAAGTTCCCCTCGGGAAAAGGCCCCCCGGAAGGTCCGCCGCGCGCAAGACCGCCGGTGATTCGGCTCCAGCGCCTGCGCGGCACGGCATGGCCCGGTATGCCTGTGCCGGTAAACGCCCCGGCCCTCGCGGCGGGCCTCGAATCCACGCTGCGCCTGGCGGAACCGCCCAGGCGCATTCTACCCGGCACCCCGGCGTTCCGACTCTCCAACCCGCTGCCGGAAGGGGCGAGAGGCGTAAGCTTCCCCCCTGCCCGGCGGGCCGCACGTCCCCGCCCGGCCCGTTATAATCCGCCCCGATCGTTTTCAGATGAAGGGAAGGCGGCTCGTGCCCACACACATCTGGCTCAACGGCAAGCTCGTCCCGCCGGCGCAAGCCAGCGTCAGTGTTTTCGACCATGGCCTGCTCTATGGCGACGGCGTCTTCGAGGGCATCCGCTGCTACAACGGCCGTGTGCTGAAGCTGCGCACCCACCTGCGGCGGCTGTTCGATTCGGCGCGTGCCATCCGCCTCGAGGTGCCCTACAGCATCGACCAGCTCGATCAAGCCGTGCGCGACACGCTCCAGGCCAACGGCATCCGCAACGGCTACGTTCGCCTGTGCGTCACCCGCGGGGTGGGTGAGCTGGGGCTCAATCCCTTCAACTGCGACAATGGCGTCACCTTCATCATCGCCGACCACATCCAGCTCTACCCGCGCGAGCTGTACGAGTCGGGCATGAGGGTGGTCACCGCCGCGACGGTAAGAAACCACGCCGGGGCATTGAGCCCGCGAATCAAGAGCATGAACTACCTCAACAACATCCTGGCCAAGATCGAGGCCATCGATGCCGGGGTGCCCGAGGCGGTCATGCTCAACGCCCAGGGCTACGTCGCCGAGTGCACCGGCGATAACATCTTCATCGTGCGCAAGTGGCACGGCCGCGACACGCTCATCGCCCCCCCGCTGCACGCGGGCATGCTCGAGGGGGTGACGATGAACCTGGTCATCGAGCTGGCCGCGGCCCAGCAGTTGCCCTTCCACCAGTTCGACCTGACCCGCCACGACCTCTACACCGCCGATGAGATGTTCCTCACCGGCACCGCCGCGGAGATCATCCCCGTCACCGAGGTCGATCGCCGGCCCATCGGCAGCGGTGAGCCCGGCCCGGTCACGCGGGAACTCACCGCCGCCTTCCACGAACTGGTGGGCAACGACGCCCCGGAAGACTGAGCCCGCCCTGCCACCGTTGCGCGGGGCGGATGCATACCTCCGCCATGGACCCCCCGCCCCTTCCAGAGTGCTACCTCACAGCCGACCTGCCCGGCACCCTCGGGCGGATCAAGCAGCGGCCCGAGGACTTCCTGGTCGAGGAGCAGCCGCTGTACGAGCCCTGCGGGGAGGGCGAGCACCTCTACCTCTTTGTCGAGAAGCGAAACCAGACCACCACCGACGTCGCCCGCCGCATCGCCCGCATGTTCAACGTGCCGCGCGGCCACGTCGGCTATGCCGGGCTCAAGGACAAGCACGCCGTCACCCGCCAGCTTTTCAGCGTGCACCAGGGCGATGAGCAGCGGCGGCAGAAGGGCATCGAGCGGTTCGAGTTCACGCCCTTCAAGCTGCTCTGGGCCGCGCCGCACACCAACAAGCTCCGCCGCGGCCACCTCGCCGGCAACCGCTTCGTGATCCGCATCCGCAAGGTCGAGGCCGCGGCGGTGTTGCCCGCGCGGCGGGTGCTGGAGCGGCTCGAGTGCCAGGGCGTGCCCAACTTCCTCGGCCAGCAGCGATTCGGGGCCCGGTGGAACAATCACCTCATCGGCCGCGCCCTGCTGCGGCGCCAGTGGCGGCAGGTGCTGGACCTGATGCTCGGCCGGCCGCGCGAAGACGATTCGCCCGGCAACCGCCAGGCCCGCGAGTTGTACGAAGCCGGCGACTACCAGGGCGCCCTGGACAACTGGCTGGCCGTGCTGCGCCAGGACCGCCAGGCCCTGGATGCGCTGCGGCAGGGCCGCAGCGAGCAGGAAGCGGTCGAGGCGGTGGATGACCACCAGCTCGAGTTCTTCATCTCCGCGCTGCAGAGCGCGGTGTTCAACCGGGTGCTGGCGCGGCGGCTGGAGGCGGGCACGTTCGACCGGCTGCTGCCCGGCGACCTGGCCGCACCCGAGAACAGCCACGGCGTGTTCCGCGTCGATGCGGCCCTGGCCGAGCAGGAAAACGCCCCTACCGGCCGCATCCCGCGACTCGAGGTCTCACCCACCGGCCCGATGTGGGGCCCGAACATGATGCGGCCCGAGGGCGAGGTGCTCGAGCTCGAGCGGGCCGCGCTGGGCGAGTTCGGCCTGGCCGAAAACGAGTTCGAGCAGGTCGAGCACGTGGGCATGACCGGCTCGCGAAGGGCCCTGCGCATCCGGCTGCGAGACCCCGACATCAGCGCCGGCGGCGATGAGCACGGGCCCTACATCCGCCTGGCCTTCGAACTGCCACGCGGCTCGTTTGCCACCATCGTCCTGCGCGAGATCATGAAAGGCGAAACCGGGCCCGAGCCGGGGGAGGGCCACCAGCAGGTCCCGGAAGATGAGGGCGGCCGGCAGTCGATGCCCGACGCCCCCCGCGCCGACCTCGACGAGGATGAAACCGACTGACCCGCGGCGGGATGCATGACACGCACGGCAGGTGGATGGGCGGGCCTTTACTCCCCTCTCCCCCCGGG
>PUMS01000105.1 GCA_003551485.1 Phycisphaeraceae bacterium
CACCGCGCCAGCCCTGCGAACTCAGTGGCAAGGCGCCCAGTGCCGCGATAAGATGACCCAAGCATCAGGACCCTTAGCTCAATTGGATAGAGCGACGGTCTTCGGAACCGTAGGTTGGGGGTTCGAGTCCCTCAGGGTCCGTTGGCTTTGCGGCGGTGCATGGGGATGCATCGGGATGCAGGAAACCACGGTTTTTACCGCACGAAACGCCATCGCCGGGATTCGGGGACAGGGCATCATCGGCGCCGTTGCGATGCATGGCGATGCAGCGTGATGCGCCCGCGTTGGTACCGCCGTTGGTACCGCCGTTGGTACCGCGGATCGGCGCTGCGGCGCTGTCATCGGTGCCCGTGGCGGCCGCGGCCAGTGGCGGGCCCGTTCTGTCCAGGTCCGGCAGGGCCGCCAGGGCGGCGGCATCGTCGCCGCTGAAGCTGTGGGTGTAGCGGTCGAGCGTAAGCGTGATGGTCGAGTGCCGGGCCAGGGCCTGGGCGGTCTTGGGCGCCACGCCGCCGGCGGCCAGGGCGCTAATGAAACTGTGCCGCAGGCAGTGCCAGTCGCGAACCCGCCCCGCATCATCCCGATACGGGATGCCCGCGGCCGCCAGGTCGGCCCGGATGATCCGCGCTGCCCCGTCGGGCTTGGGGCAGTCGAACGCGGGCGCGCCCGGGGCCTTGCGGGCCAGGTGCTCGCCGATCCGTTCGGCAAGGGCCGGGCGCAGGGGCAGGCGGTCTTCACGCCGCCGCTTCGAGTATGCCGCCCGCACGATCAACGCTGGGGCCTCGGGGTCGGGGTCGAAGTCGCCGGCGGTCAGGCTCGCCAGCTCGCTGAAGCGGATGCCCGTTTCCAGGCTCACCCGATACAGCAGCGCCCGGGCCGGCCCGGGGATGCCGCGGCGGTCGGGGCCGGTCTCGGCGGCCCGGATCAGCGCCCGCTGCTGGTCGGGGTCGAGCGCAGCGCGATCATGGCGGCGGTCGGTGCGGATGTTGAGCCGTTGCAGGTGCTCAAGCGGGTTGGTCGCTGCGCGTTGGTCGCGAAGCATCCACTGGGCGAATTGCTTCATCGCCGCCAGGTAGAAGTTGAACGTTTGGGCGCTGATGCCAGCGTTGCCGTCGCGGCCGATGGCCGGCGCATCGGCCGGCGGGGGGCGCAGGTCGTTCAGATACGCCATCACCGCGGATGCCGAAACATCCTGCCAGGTGCGCAAGCCGCAGCCGTCGATGATGCGCTCGACCCGCCCGCGCAGCAGCTCGCGGTGGCGTTCAGCGCATTGCATGGATGCGGCCCAGTCGCGCACGTGCTCGGCGATGGGCCGGCGGCTCTGGCGGGCCAGGGCCTCGGCTCGGGTATCGACCACGCCGGATCGCCGCAGGGCTTCATCGGCAAGCCACTTGCTCAGGATGCGTTGTGCGGCGGCCTTGTCGGTGGTCTGCGTTGACCGCTTGCGGCGGCGGCCATTGGCGGCAGTCCAACGGGCAATCCAAACGCCGCGATGGTCGCGGCTCAGTCCACCGCTTCCGTTGCCGGCCTTGGCCTTGCGGCCCTTGCTTTGCTGTGACATGATCCGGTCTCCGTTTCACGTTTCGCCCCGGCGCCGTGGCAGCGGCTACCGGGGCTTTTGTCTGCTGCTGCTGTTTCATCGCTGCATCCACTGACCAGCGGGGGCGCATGGTCGGCCCGCTGGGGCCGCTGGGGCCGCTCAGGCGGCCGCCGGCGCTTCGGCCCGACTCAGGGCCCGTTGAACGCTCGCGGGCTTCCAGGCGCAGCCCCTCGGGGTCTGCTGGCCCTGGGCGTTGAGCGCTTCGGCGATGGCGGCGTAGCTCTGGCCCTCGGCCCGCATGGCCTGCATGGTCGGCAGCAGGTCGGCCACCGCCTCGCGCGCGCGCTGCGCCCGCACCTTGGCCGAGCGCTGATTGCCCTTGGCCGCGCCGGCCCGCCGGGCCTGCTGGCGCTTGGGGTCATCCCAATGGCCGGGGCGGTGGCTTCCCAGCTTCTGGCCGCGGGCCTTGGCCGCTTGCAGGGCCAGGCGGGTCCGCTCGGCGATGGCCTTGGCCTCGTACTGGGCCACCGCGGCCAGGATATGAACGGTCAGCGGGTTGGCGTGCGGGTTGTCCACCGCCACAAAGTCCAGCCCGCTATCCATCAGGGCAGCCAGAAACGCCACGTTTCGGCTCAAGCGGTCGATACGGGCAATCACCAGCTTGGCCTTGGCGCGGCGGGCATGGCCGATGGCCTTGTGAAGCTCGGGCCGCTCGGCCAGCGTCCCGCTTTCAGTCTCGACATACTCGGCGACGATGCGGCCACCGCTGGCGGCGGCGTAGCGCTCGACCGCTTCGCGCTGGGCGTTCAGCCCCAGCCCGCTGCGGCCCTGGCGCTGTGTGCTCACGCGCAGGTAGGCGACCATCGGGGCGGCTTCCGGGGCGGGGGCGGCGTGCGTGCGGCGGGTGTTCATGGTTCGGCTCCGGTTCGTGGCCACCATCGGCCATCTACCCGGTAGTGTATCACGTACCTTGACGTTCGTCAAGGCTAGTGTGAAGATTCTTTCTCGGGGGCATCGGGTGGTAGGGTCGCCTCCCACCGCCGCGCCAGTTCCTCGAACCATCGCCGCTCGGCCGCGGGGCGGTCGGGGTCGGCCGCGGCGTTGCGGTACTCGGCCGCCAGCCGGCGGCGCACCGGCTCGGGCTCGGCCATCATCGCCGCGGGGTCGGGGGCGGGGGCGGGACTGCTGCTGCTGTCGGTCATGGCGGTTGCTTCCGGGCGGCCGGGTGC
>PUMS01000200.1 GCA_003551485.1 Phycisphaeraceae bacterium
GGCCGCGCCATCGGTGAGACCATGGCCGTGCTCATGGTCGCCGGCAACGTGGTGCAGACGCCGATGAGCATCTTCGAACCGGTGCGCACGCTCACGGCCAACATCGCCCTCGAACTGGGCTACGCCATGGCGCATCACCGCTCCGCGCTGTTTGTCAGCGGCCTGGCGCTGATGGCCATGGTCGTGGTGCTCGTGGCCCTGGCCTCGTGGATCAACAGGGGGCGTGTCCATGGCTGATGTCTTATCGTCACAACCTGCCTGGATGGGCAATCGGCGCTTCGACTGGCGCGACCGGCTGGCCACGGCGCTGGTGTGGCTGGTGGCGATCGTGATCGTGGCGACCTTCGCATGGATCGTGGGCGATCTGGTGCGCCATGGCCTGCCCCACCTGTCGCTGGGCTTTCTGCTGGAGGCGCCGGCCGATGCCGGCCGCGCCGGCGGCATCGGCCCCATCCTGGTCTCGACGGGTCTGATCCTGGGCGTGTGCCTGGCGGTAAGCGTGCCCATCGGGCTGGGCACGGCGATGCTGCTGGCCGAGTTCACCCGGCGCGGCGGGGTCTTCGCCCTGCTGGTTCGCCGGTCGCTGGATGTGCTTGCCGGCGTGCCTTCGATCGTGTTCGGCCTGTTCGGCAACGCGCTGTTCGTGATCCACCTCGGCATGGGCTTTTCGATTCTTGCCGGCGGTCTGACACTGGCGTGCATGGTGCTGCCGATTCTGATCCGTTCGACGGAAGAGGGCTTCCGGGCGGTGCCGGACACCTACCGCCAGGCCGCGGCGGCGCTGGGGCTGACGCGCTCGGCAACGCTTTGGCGCATCCTGCTGCCGGCGGCCACACCGGGGCTGATCGTCGGGCTGGTGCTGGGCATCGGCCGTGCGCTGGCGGAGACCGCAGCGCTGCTGTTTACGAGCGGTTACGTCGACCGCATGCCCGAATCGGTGCTCGATTCCGGCCGCGCGCTGTCGATCCACATCTACGATCTGGCCATGAACGTGCCCGGCGGCGATGGCAACGCCTACGCCTCAGCGCTGGTGCTGATCGCGATGCTGCTGATCATCAACGGCCTGACCTTCTGGCTGGCCGACCGATGGCTTGGACGAAGGATTACCCCCCACTGAGAAACGCAAACCCGCGAACAATGAAAGCCGCACCCGAAATCGACCCCACCGCCCCTTCGAAAGCACCAGGCGCAGAAGGGAAGCGAGGCCCCGCGGTGCAGGAAGGACAGCCGGTGATCGAGAGGGTGTCCGAAGCCTTAGGATCCGATGCGAGCGCTGCTGCGCATGCACCATGCTGCATGGACCGCGAGCCGGTGATCTGCATCGAGTCGGTCGGCGTGCGATACGGGCAGGCCGAAGCGCTGCGCAACGTGACGATGCCCATCTACCGCGGCTGCATCACGGCCATCGTAGGCCCCTCCGGCTGCGGCAAGAGCACGTTTCTCAACTGCCTCAACCGCATGACGGACATGATCGAAGGCTGCCAGGTCGCCGGCCGCATCCGCATCGATGATGCCCAGATCATCGGCAGGCGGATCGACCTGCTGGCGCTTCGCCGGCGCGTGGGCATGATCTTCCAGAAGCCCAATCCGTTCCCCCTGTCGATCCGGTCCAACCTGACGTTCCCGCTGAAGGAGCACGGGGTTCGCGGCCGGCGCCGTCGCGAGGCGCGGGCACGCCGTGCGCTCGAGCAGGTGGGGCTGTGGAAGGAGGTGCGTGACCGCCTGGATGAGCCCGCCCTGGCCCTTTCCGGGGGTCAGCAGCAGCGCCTGTGCCTTGCCCGGGCACTGGTGCTCGAGCCGCGCATCCTGCTGCTGGATGAGCCGTGCAGCGCGCTGGACCCGATGGCCTCGGCCGTGGTCGAGGACCTGATCGGCTCGCTTCGGGGCCGCTACACGGTGGTGATCGTGACGCACAACCTCGCCCAGGCTCGACGCGTGGCTGACGACCTGGCCGTCTTCTGGAAGGTGGATGGCGCGGGCACGGTCATCGAGCGCGGGCCGGCGTCACAGGTGTTCGCTTCGCCGAAACACGAACTGGCCGCGGCCTACGTCTCCGGCCGGCGCGGCTGAGGCCGGGAAGAACATCGGATGCGATGGTGTCCTGCCTGTGGCTGGATCCCTGATCCCGCCGCCGAAAGCCGCCCGCCACGTCGCTGCCGACTGTAAGGCCTACGCTCCCGTAACGACATACATGTAGAAACCGCCGAGGCACCGGCGAAAAGCGCGAGACGAGACCATGACCGCCACAAGCCCCCCCATCGACATCACCGTGTACGGCCGCAACGCCTTCGATGAACGCATCGAGGCCGCCACCGGCGGGCCATTGAGAGCAGCCACGATCCAGACCGTGCAGGTCAACATCGGCCTCATGTGCAACCTCGCCTGCCATCACTGCCACGTCAGCTCCTCTCCGTCACGAACCGAAGAGATGTCGTGGCAGACGATGCAGCAGGTGCTCGATGCTGCCCGCCGCGCCGGCGCGGCCACGCTCGACATCACCGGCGGCGCGCCCGAGATGCACCCGCACTTTCGCCGCTTCGTCGACGCCGGCCTCGCCCTCGGCATGAACGTGATGGTAAGGACCAATCTGACCATCATGCTCGAAGACGGCTATGAGGACATGCCCGACTTCTTCGCGCAGCGCGGCGTCCACCTCGTCGCTTCGCTGCCCTGCTACATGCCGGTCAACGTCGACAAGCAGCGCGGCAGGCACGTGTTCCGCGACAGCGTCGAGGTCATCCATCGGCTCAACGCCGTCGGCTACGGCCGCGATGAGGACAAGCCGCTCGACCTGGTCTACAACCCGCTCGGCCCATCGCTGCCACCGGCGCAGGGCAAGCTCGAAGACGCCTACCGCGAAGCGCTGTGGAACGAGCACCGCATCCGCTTCAACAGGCTGCTGACGATCACCAACATCCCCATCGGCCGCTTCCAGCACGACCTTCAGCGCGATGGGCAGGCCGAGCAGTACCAGCAGCTCCTGCGCGAGTCGTTCAACAGTGCCACCATCGACGGTCTGATGTGCCGCCATCAGCTTCACGTGGGCTATGATGGGACGATCTACGACTGCGACTTCAACTACGCCCTCGACCTGCCGGTCAACGGCCCGCGCCGACACATCCGCGACTTCGACCCCGCCTCGCACACGAGGCGCTGGATCGCCACCGGCGAGCACTGCTTCGCATGCACGGCAGGGTGCGGATCATCCTGCGGCGGAGCGCTGACGTGAACGCCCATGGAAAGGACACTCGATATGAACCAGAAACTCACCCCCATCTTCGCCCTCTCGCTGCTCTGGCTTGGCGGCTGCGCCACACCCGCGGCGTGGGAGCGCAACGAGCAGCGGCCACTCTCCGAGCGGCCCGAGGATGTGCAGCCGCTGGCACCGGGCCGGCACGCTGCGCCCGCCACGCTGCGCACGCCCGAAGGCGAGGCCATCGACCTGGCCGATGCCTATACGCGAAAGCCGACGGCGCTGGTCTTCTACCGCGGCGGCTGGTGCCCCTACTGCACCACGCACCTTGCCGCGCTGGCCGAGGTCGAGCAGCAACTCATTGACATGGGCTACCAGGTACTGGCCGTCAGCCCTGACCGGCCCGAGAAGCTGCGCGAGAGCCTCCTCGCGCACGATTTCGCCTACCGGCTGCTTTCTGACAGCGACATGACCCTGGCAAGGCGGTTCGGCGTGGCGTTCATCGTCGATGAGGCCACACGCAGGCAGTACGAGGAATTCGGCATCGACCTGGTCGAGGCCGCGGGCGAGGCCCACTACATGCTGCCCGTGCCGGCGGTGTTCCTCATCGACCGCGAAGGGATCATCCGCTTCACCCACTGGGACAGCGACTACCGCGAACGCCTCGAGGGCGATGACCTGGTCGCGGCTGCTGAACGCGCCCTGGATGCGGCCGAAGTCGCACGGCGTGAGGACGGCGTCGAGGCCCGCATGCGCACCATCGACAGGACGCATCGGCGCCACCGACTGCCCGGCCGCCACTGGTAGGGGCGAAAAACGTTCCCGTCCGGGATTTGAACTGCGGGATGACCATGCCACGCACAGGCGGGTGTCGCGCGCCCTCACCCGGCGATGGACGATGATGCAGAACACCGTAGACACGCTTGCGAAAGGAACTGAGCCATGAACACCCACCACGTTACCACACAGGCTTCGGTCGGGTCGAATACCGATCCGTCCGGCCCACCGCCGACCAACATCCTTAACCGTTACTACAACCCCATCAAGCTCGGGTCGATACTGGCCATCCTGATCGGCCTGTTCCTTCTGGTGCCGACGCTGCCCATCGCCGCGGGCATCGAATGGCTCCAGGAATGGATTGCCGGCCTGGGGGTCTGGGGGCTGCTGGTGTTCGGCGTGGTCTACGTGGTCGGCGCGGTGCTGTTCGTGCCCGGCCTGGCGCTGACGATCCTGGCCGGTGTGCTGTTCGGCCTGGTATGGGGAATGGTGACGGTATCGCTGGCGTCGACCACCGCGGCGGCGCTGGCGTTTCTCATCGGCCGCTACATCGCCCGCGATGCGGTGCGCGAACAGACGCGCAACTACCCCACGTTCAACGCCGTCGACCTCGCCATTGCCGAGAGCGGCTGGAAGATCGTGTTCATGCTGCGGCTGGTTCCGCTGTTTCCCTTCAGCATCGGCAACTACCTGCTGGGGCTGACGCCGGTGCGCTTCTGGGGCTACGTGCTGGCGAGCTGGATCGGCATGCTGCCGGGCACGTTCGTGTACGTGTACCTGGGCAACCTCGGCCGCATCACGGTCGAGGCCGCGGCCACCGGCGCTGAGCGCACCCTGGACCCGGCCGAGTGGATCCTGATGATCGGCGGCGGTGTCATGGCCCTGGTGGTGATCTACTACATCACCCGGCTCGTGCGCCGCAAGCTCGCCGAGCAAACCGCGGTCGATGCCGCCGGTCAAAGCCCCGCCGATGAGGAGTCTCGGCCCGCAGCGTCGCGGCCGGCACCGGGGTGGAAGCCGGTGGTTTTCATCGCCGCCGCGCTGGTCTTTCTCGCCGGCGGCATCGGCGGTTGGCTCAATCCGAACTGGTTCGACCGTGCCGTCGTGGCCATGTTCGGCCCACCGCAGAGGGTCATGATCGAGGCCTACGAAGAGAAGCCCGATGGGCCAACCTTCGATCACGGCCCGTTCGATGAGATTCTGCGCCAGTACGTCAACAACAACGGCGGCGTCGACTACGAGGGCCTGCTCGAAGACCCCGAGCCGCTGCTGGAATACAACCGCTCGCTGGCCGATGCGCCGTTCGATGAGATGGGCCGCAGCGAGAAGCTGGCGCTGCTGATCAACGCCTACAACAGCTTCACCCTCGAGCTGATTTTGAAACACTACGACCTGGTCAAAGACCACCGCGAGGGCATCAAGGCCATCCCCACAAACCAGCGCTGGCAGGCGCAGCGCTGGGACATCGGCGGCAATATCTGGAGCCTGGACAACATCGAGCACGACCAGATCCGGCCCTACTTCATCGAGCCCGACATCCACTGGGTGGTGGTGTGCGCCGCCGTGGGCTGCCCGCCGCTGCGCCCCGAAGCCTACTCCGGCGATCCCGAACGGCTTCGCGAACAATTGAACGACCAGGCACGCATCATCCACACCGACGGCTCGCGATGGTTCCAGTACGACCGTGAAAACGGCGTGCTCGGCCTGACGCCCCTGTACAACTGGTACCGCGGCGACTACGAGCAGGTCGCCGGGAACATCCTCGACTACGCCGCGAAGTACAACCGGCAGCTCGCTGAAGACCTCGAGGCGGGCAACCGGCCCGCCGTCCGCTGGCTGGAGTATAGCTGGCGGCTCAACGATCAGGAGAACCTCCCGGAGAAGTACCAATGAACCGCTTTTCGCATCCACACCACACCGGCATCGTGGCCGCGATGGCGGCCGCGGATGGACGCGGTGGCCTGCCTGCCGGCCGCACGGGCCTCGCTGCCCTGATGGTCCTGGTCCTGTTCACCGCCGCGTGTTCGCTGATGAGTCCGCACGCCCTCTTCGGGCAGAACCGGATGCAGGAGACGTATGCCGACCAGACCGAAGGCCCGAGCTTCGACCACAGCCGCTTCGATGCGCTGCTGAAGGAACACGTGGATGAGCGCGGCGGCATCGATTACGCCAGCTTCAAGGAAGATGCCGATGAGCTTGCCGCCTACATCCAGGCGGTGGCCGAGGCCCCTTATGACAAGCTGCCGCGAGAAGAAGCTGGCCCTGCTGATCAACGCCTACAACGCCTTCACCATCCAGCTCATCCTCGACTACTGGGATGAGGGCAGGCTCGAGTCCATCCGAGACATTCCCACCGACCGGCGCTGGAAGCACCGGCGGTGGCGCGTGGGCGACAACCTCTGGAGCCTGGATGAGATCGAGCATGACACCATCCGCATCCACTTCATCGAACCGCGCATCCACTGGGCCCTGGTCTGCGCCGCCGTGGGCTGCCCGCCGCTTCGAAATGAGGCATACACCGCCGAAGAACTCGATGAGCAACTCGATGAGCAGGCCCGCTACGTCCACGGCCACGAGCGCTGGTTCCGGTTCGACCGCGAGGCCAACACGGTCCACCTGACGCGCCTCTACCAGTGGTACCGCGGCGACTATGAGCAGGTCGCCGGGTCGATCCTCGACCATGCCGCCCAATACGCCCCGCAACTCGAGGAGGCACTGGACGAGGGGCAGCGCCCGCGCATCCGCTGGCTGGATTATTCCTGGGACCTCAACACGCAGGAGAACCTCAAATGACCCGCATGAAGCAGCAGGATGACACCGCCATCGCCGGTAACGGCGAAGCGCCCTTCGCCGCCCTGTCGCCGCTGGATGAGCACAACCGCCGCCTTCAGGCCAACACGCACCCGCCCAAGTGGCGCAATCCCGTGCCGCCCGACGGCCGCTACAACCTCGTGGTCATCGGCGCCGGCACCGCCGGGCTGGTCAGCGCGGCGGGCGCGGCGGGGCTGGGGGCGAAGGTGGCGCTTATCGAACGCGACCTGCTGGGCGGCGACTGCCTCAACGTCGGCTGCGTGCCGAGCAAGGCGCTGATCCGCTGCGGCCGCGCTGTGGCCGAAGCGCGCAGGGCGGGTGAGTTCGGCCTCGAACTGGCCGGTGAGGCGCGGGCCGACTTCTCCAGCGTCATGGAGCGCATGCGCCGGCTGCGGGCGCAGATCAGCCCCAACGATTCGGCGCAGCGCTTCAGCGATCTGGGTGTGGATGTCTATCTCGGCAACGCCGCCTTCACCGGGCCGGACACCATCGAGGTCGACGGCCTGAAGCTGCGCTTCGCCCGGGCCGTCATCGCCACCGGTGCCCGCGCAGCGCCGTTGCCCATCGAGGGCCTCGAAGAAGCCGGCTACCTGACCAACGAGACGGTCTTCTCCCTCACCGAACTGCCGGCGCGGCTGGCGGTGATCGGTGCCGGGCCGATCGGCACCGAGTTGTCGCAGGCCTTTGCCCGGCTCGGGTCGCGGGTGATGTTGGTCGAGTCTGAAAGCCGCATCCTCAACCGCGAGGATGCCGATGCCGCGGCCATCGTCGAGCAGTCGCTGCGTGACGATGGGGTGCAGCTCGTCTGCGGCGGCCGCACGCTGGCGGTCAGCCGCGATGGGGATGAGAAGGTCCTTCGCCTCGAATGCGAAGGCAAACAGCACGAGATGCGGGTCGATGCGATCCTGCTTGGCGTGGGCCGCCGGCCCAACGTCGATGGCCTGGGCCTGGAGGCGGCGGGGGTGGATTACGAGCCGGGCCGGGGCGTGAGCGTGAATGACCACCTGCGCACCAGCAATCGGCGCATCTACGCCGCGGGTGATGTGTGCTCGCGTTTCAAGTTCACCCATGCCGCGGATGCGATGGCCCGGATCGTGATCCAGAACGCCCTCTTCTTCGGCCGCGCAAAGGCCGGCGCCCTGACCATCCCCTGGTGTACCTACACCGACCCGGAACTGGCCCATGTGGGCCTCTATGCCCACGAGGCCGAGGCCCGTGGGCTGAAGGTCGATACCTTCAAGGTCGGGCTCGCCGAGGTGGACCGCGCGATCCTCGATGGCGAGACCGACGGCTTCGTCAAGATTCACGTCAAGCGCGGCAGCGACCGCATCCTGGGCGCCACCATCGTGGCCGCCCACGCCGGCGACCTGATCGCGCAGCTCTCACAGGCGATGGCCACGGGCACGGGCCTTGGAAAGCTCGCCAGGACCATCTTCCCCTACCCCACCCAGGCCGAGGCGATCAAGAAGACCGCCGATGCCTTCAACCGCACGCGGCTCACGCCGTTTGTCAAGAAGCTGTTCAAGACGCTCCTGGCGTGGCGGCGTTGACATGTCACTGTTTCCTGGATCAGGATGAAAGGAACGCACCATGGCCAGATGGACACTCGCACTCACACTGACGGGAGCGCTGGCGCTGGCGGGCAGCGCCTGTGCCCGGGATGCCCACCACCACGATCCCGACGAGCCCGGCTCACCGCCGCGGCAACAACAGGAACCCGGCTCACCCTCGGATCATGAGCCCGGCTCACCGCCGCAACAGCAAGAGGAACCCGCCTCCCCGCCGCGCCGTCGGGAACCCGGCTCCTGATGCGGGGCCGGGGCGATCAAACCAGGTGATCTCCTTCGGTCTGGTCCCGTCATCGGGTCGGAGGGCGAGGTCGCTGACAGGGCAGGGCGTGCCGGCTTCCGCCAATGCCCCGCCCCCCCCCCCGACCCTCCTTCCCGGCCCCTGGCGGGACCAGCGCTGCGGGCAGAACCCTATCGCGTGACGGGAAGACACTTCGATGGCAGCCACATCGCGGCAGGCGCAGGGCGACCGGCATCATTACACCGCGGCATGGATCAGCGCGGGTGCGCTGTTGCTTGCACTCTTTGCCGTGATGCTGGCCATCTCGCCGCGGTTCGTCTACGGCGGCCTGCCCGTGCTCGAGCGTCCCATCCATACGCTGGTGGCGCTGATGATGGCCGCGGGCGCGGTGTATCTGCTGGCGCTGCTGCTTCTGCGGCGCCAGGCAGCGCCGGGGCGCGCGTGGTGGGTGTGGGTGCTTGGCGTGGGCCTGGGGATGCGTCTGCTGATGCTGCCCTCGGTGCCGATGCTCGAGACCGACTACTACCGCTATCTCTGGGATGGGGCCGTGGCCGCGGCGGGCCACAACCCGTTCATCCATCCGCCGCGGGCCATCCGCGAAGGCGATGCCCCCCAACCGCTGCTCGAACTGGCCGCCGAGTCGGGCCTGGTCATAGAGCGGGTGAGCCATCCCCAACTGGCCACCATCTACCCGCCGGTGTCGCAGGCTGCCTTCGCGACGGCGCACTGGGTTGCGCCTTGGCGCATCGAGGGCCTGCGGCTGGTGTTTCTGGCCTTCGACATCATCGCCCTTGCACTGCTGGTGCTGCTGCTGAAGCGCCTGGCATTGCCCGCGGCGGGGGTGGTGGTCTACTGGTGGAACCCGCTGCTGGTCAAGGAGGTCTACAACTCGACGCACATGGAGATCGTGGTCGTGGCCTTCCTTGCCGCAGCGCTGCTGCTGGTGGTGAGCCGGCGGTGGCTGCTGTCGAGCGTGGCGCTGGGCCTGGCCGCCGGGGCCAAGCTCTGGCCGGCCCTGCTGCTGCCCGTGCTGGCACGGCGGCGGGGCCTGAGCTGGGGCAGGTGTGGGGCGATGGCGCTTGTCTTCGCAGCCGTGTGCCTGGCCGTGACGCTGCCGCTTCTGTGGCAGGTGCATCGCGGTGAATCCGGCCTCAGCGCCTATGCCGGGCAGTGGCAGGTCAACGCCGGCCTGTTTCAGGTGGTCCACGCCGGTGCGGGTCTGCTGCCGGTGGCGGATGTTCAGGCCACAGCGCGACTGATCGTCGCCGCCCTGGTGGTGATGTGGGTCATCTGGCTATGCCGGCGGCCGGCGCCCGATGGCCGGGCCGTCTGCGAGAGGGCGTTGTGGGCAACCGCAGCGCTGTTCATGCTCGCTCCAGCGCAGTATCCGTGGTACTGGCTATGGCTGCTGCCGATGCTGGTGGTCCGCCGCTCGCCGGGCCTGCTGCTGCTGACGGCGCTGCTGCCGCTGTATTACTTGCGGTTTCCGCTGCGCGAGCTGGAGTTGAAGCCGTGGTTCGATCACGGTGTGGTGTGGCTCCAGTACGCCCCAGCGCTGGCTTTGCTTGTATGGGAGTACAGGCGCAGCACGGCGGCGGCTGAAGGAGATCGTCGTACATGATCGAGGACCATCGCATCGCGGTGATCATCCCCGCACTCAACGAGCAGGAAGCGCTCGGTGAGGTGCTCGATGCCATCCCCGCGTGGGTTGACCGCATCCTCGTGGCCGACAACGGCTCGACCGATGCCACCGCGCAGGTGGCCCGCAACCGGGGAGCCGAGGTCGTCACCGAGCCCCGCCGCGGCTACGGCGCCGCCTGCCTGGCGTCGCTGCGGCACCTGGCGGCATCGGGTGATGGCGGGCCGGACATCATCGTGTTCCTCGATGGCGACCGCAGCGATTACCCGGAGCAGATGGGCAGGCTGACCGGGCCCATCATCGCCGGCGAGGCCGACCTGGTCATCGGCTCGCGCATCCTGGGCGGCGCCCCGCCGCGCTCGCTCACGCTGCCGCAACGGCTGGGCAACCGCCTCGCGGCCATGCTCATCCGGCGCCTGTGGGGGTTGCCCTGCACCGACCTGGGCCCGTTCCGTGCCATCCGCGCCCGGTCGCTTGCCCGCCTGGCGATGGATGACCTCGACTTCGGTTGGACGGTGCAGATGCAGGTGCGTGCGGCGAAGGCCGGCCTGCGCTGCATCGAGGTGCCGGTCGGCTACCGGCCCCGCATCGGCCGGTCGAAGATATCGGGCACCGTGCGCGGTGTGATCGCTGCCGGCCGGCGCATCCTGGGCACCATTGCCCGCGAGGCGTTCACGCCGCCGGTGCCCGCCGCGCCGCAGCGCCTGCTGGTCTTCACCCGCCTGCCGCGGCCGGGCACAACCAAGACCCGGCTCATCCCCCACCTCGGCGCCGAAGGCGCGGCCGAACTCCAGGAGCGCATGACCCAACACGTGCTCACCATGGCCCGACGCTGGGCATCGCATCCCGGCCGCGCAGCGCAGGTGCGGGGCACGGGGGGCTCAAGCGGACAACTCGCCGCCACGTTCGGCCATGACCTTGACTATATCGACCAGGGTGATGGCGACCTGGGCCGTCGGCTGGAGCGGGCCTTCAGCCACAGCTTCAAGGCCGGCTGCACACGCGTGGTGGCCATCGGCAGCGACTGCCCGGACGTGGATGCGGCGATGCTCGGCCGCGCCTTCGATGCGCTTGAAGACCACGACGTCGTGCTCGGCCCGGCACGGGATGGCGGCTATTACCTGATCGGCCTTCGCCGCCACCGCGCTGGGCTGTTTGCGGACATCGACTGGGGCGGTGAGCAGGTGCTTTCGCAGACCCGCCAGCGCATCGCCGCCCGCGGCCTGTCGTGTGCCGAACTGGCCGAGCTGAGCGATGTGGATGAGCCGGCCGACCTGCCCGTGTGGCAGCGCGCGCGCTGTTCGCCGCAGGCCACGGTGCAGCCGCCGCCGCCGCCGCGGCCGCGCTATTCGGTCATCATCCCGGCGCTCAACGAGGCCGGGCACCTGGGCGCGGCCATCGCCTCCGCGCGGCAGTCGAGCCGTGCCGAGGTGATCGTGGTCGATGGCGGCAGCGAGGATGACACGCCGGCCATCGCCCGATCGCGGGCGGACCAGGCCCTGCAACACGCCGCCAGCCGGGCTGCGCAGATGAACGCCGGCGCTGCGGCGGCATCGGGCGAACTGCTCATCTTCCTTCACGCGGACACGGTTCTGCCGTTCGGTTACCCCGGCCACGTCGAGGCCGCCCTGGCCCGGCCCGGCGCGGTGGCCGGTGCGTTCCGCTTCGGCTTCGATCAACTCACGGGCCCCGGCCTGCGGCTCATCGAAGCCGCCGCCAACCTCCGCTCGCACCTGCTGGGTCTGCCCTACGGTGACCAGGCCCTGTTCATGCCGCGTAACACCTTCCAGCACCTGGGCGGCTTTCGGGCGCTGCCGGTGATGGAGGACTACGACCTCGTGCAACGCCTGAAGCGCCTCGGCCGCATCATCCTTGCCCGTGCCACCGCCCTGACCAGCGCCCGCCGCTGGCAGCAACGCGGCGTGTGGAGGACAACGATGCACCATCAGCGGATGATACTGGGCTGGCACCTGGGCGTGCCTCTCGAGAAGATCGCCACCTGGCACACGGCAACGGCCGGGGTGCCTGCCAGCAACCTTCTCCGCGGCTGACCCCAGCCCCCGACGCGGCGGATGCTCCGGCCTGCGCCGGTTGAACCATACTTACCCCCTGCTTTGAGACCCACTGACATTGAGAATACCGCATAAGAACAAGGTTTTTCCGGCTCATCCGACTATTGACCTTTGGAAAAGCAATGTTCGCCATTGCTCTACAACCTGAGCGGAAGGCCAGTGGCTTTGATGAAGCCGTGCAGCAGCAATTGATCGCGGCATGTTGGGGCGATGGCAGCGTTCACTTGGCGCTCCAGGTCATCGATATCGTGCGGACAGGCGTTGGCCAGCGTGACGCCCTTGTCATACCCCCAGCTGTA
>PUMS01000231.1 GCA_003551485.1 Phycisphaeraceae bacterium
CCTGCCGGGCCAGCTTCAGCGCGAACTCGAGCTGTATCTTCGCCTCGCCCGCGAGCACGATGGCCCGGCCAGCGCCTGGCGGACCGAGATGCTGCTGAACATGCTGCCCGAGCACGCCGACGGCCCCGACTGGCGCCCGCAAGGCCACCCGCCGCGCGGCCCGGCGGGCATCGACGGCACCGTGCAGCGGATGCAACTTCCCTTGGCCGTGCCGTCGCGCCAGGCGGCGAGCCTGCTGGAACCGATCCTCGAACCCATGGGCCTGATGCCCGTCTCCTCCGGGGGCGGCGGGGGCGCTTTCGGGGGAGTAGCTTCGGGGGGCGGCAAGGCCGCTGAGGACGGCGTGGGCAAGTTGGGCACGCTGCCGCGCGGCGTCGAGGCCGATGAGGTCGAACTGGCCCCCGGCAGCGTTGTATCCATCCCCTTCGCCTACGGCGACCTGGACTTCGCCGCCTCCGGCACGGTCACCGACGTGCTGCCCGACGGCAGCGTGCTGGCCCTGGGGCATGCCATGTTCGGTGCCGGCGAGGTCGAGATGCCCATGGCCACCGGCTTCGTTCACTACGTGGTCTCGCGGCGGACGGGCAGCTTCAAGCTCTCGGGCAGCCTCGAGCTCAAGGGGGCCATGCTTCGCGATGAGAACCCCGCCGTGGTCGGCCGCCCCGGCCTCGAGCTGCGCACCGCCCCGCTGGAGGTCACGGTCAACCTGCCCGACGGCCGCAGCCGCAGCTTCAACTACCAGGTGGTCAGAAACCCCCTGTTCATGGGCCAGATCGCGGGCATCCTGGCCATCGAGAGCATCCTCACCGAGCAGGGCCTGCCGCCCGAGCACACCATCCGCATCCGGGGGCAGATGCACTTCGACGGCGGTCACAGCCTCGAGATCGACCAGCTCGAGAGCGGCATCTCACCGTTCGGCCTGCTCATGGCCCTCGCCCCCCCCGTCAACACCCTGGCCAACAACCCCTTCCAGCGGGTGCTGCTGGAGCGGGCGGAACTGGAGGTCGATGTCGAGGCCGAGTCGCGAATCGCCGAGTTGCTCGGCGCCACGCTCAGGCGCCAGACCGTGGCGCCGGGTGAGAAGCTCGAGGTCCGCATCGGCATCCGGCCCCATCGCCGGCCCGTCGAGTTCCGCAACCTCGAGCTCGACATCCCCCGCGACATGCCCGAGGGCGAATACGTGCTGTCGATCTCCGATGCGCGGCGGTATGCCGACCGATACTTCTCGCTGATGCCCCACGAGGTGCTGGTCCGCTCGGCCGATGACCTGGCCGAGGGCCTCCAGCGCATCAGCGCCATCGGCAACGACCGGCTCTACCTGCTGGTGCCCACCGGCACCGGTGGCGTCGCGGTCAACCGTGATGCCCTGCCCGACCTGCCCTCCAGCCGCGCCGCCGTGCTGGCTGAGCCCTACCCTGACCGTCAGGTTCGGGCCTTCGCGCGGGTGATCCAGAAGGAGCACCCGCTGGATTTCGTCATCACCGGCTCGCGCGAGCTGCGCTTCAAGGTCGACCGCGATGCCGCCCGCTGAAGCGGATGAAAGCCAACCGTGGGCGGTTCAACGCCCCATCGCACGCTGATGTATGCAACCGCATCGCCACCCTATTGACCGGATGAAACCTCTCATGAGTAACCGCCTCGACAATGACCGTCCCGCCGCCGCACCCTCCGTTCTCGCCGCCCGCATCTGCCCCGCCGCCTACGCGACGTGGGCCCTTGCGGCGATCTTCGCCCTGCTCGCGGCCGGGCCCGCCATGGCCATTCAGCCCAAGCAGTGGACGCAGCAATCCGAGTCCGATTTCAAGGAAGGCAAGACCGACGGCCTGGTGATCTCCAGCCGCGGCGATGTGCTCATGGCATCGGCCACCACCACCCTCGAGGCGCTGCCCGAGGAGATGACCGTGGTCAACGCCATGCAGAAGGTCGACGGCCGCCTATACGTCGCCGGCGGGCCCGAGACGAAGGTCCTGGTGCAGACCGACGATGGCTTCGACACCGCCATCGCCCTCGAGCGAGAGCAGGTCTTCGCCATGGGCCGGTGGGATGGCCGGCTGCTGCTGGGCATCAGCGCTGAGAACGGCAGCCGACTGGCCGTGCTTGAAGATGACGGCGAACTCGAGGAACTGATCGCCCTGCCCGAAGAGGTGCGCTACGTCTGGGCCGTCCTCGTCGATGGCCGGCGGCTGTTCGTGGCCACCGGCACCGAGGGCCGTGTCTACGAGATTCGGCCCGAGGCCGAGGATGAGGATGAGCGCATCCACACCATCCTAGATGTCCAACAGAAGAACGTGCTCAGCCTCGGCCGCGACCGGGCCGGCCGCATCTACGCCGGGACCGACACCGACGGCATCGTCTACCGCATCACCCGCGGGGCCGATGGCAACTGGAACGTCTTCGCCCTGTTCGATGCCAATGAGGCCGAGATCGGCGCCCTGCTGGTGCTCGCGGATGGCACCGTCTACGCCGGCACCGCCGATGCCGAGCAGGCCCGACCCGGCATGATCGCCCGCCCGCGCGAGGACCGCGACGGCCGGCCCGCGCCCATCGAACCGGATGAGCAGCCGGTGCCCGATGACCCCGAACCCGAGCCCGACCCCGATGAGCCCGAGCCCGAACCGGTCGATGCAGAGGCCGAGGCCGTGGTTCCGGCCGAGCCCGAAAAAGCCATCGAAAACGATGCTCAACAGCAGAAGCCCCGCGAGGCCGAAGAACCCGCCACAGCCCCCGAAACCGA
>PUMS01000271.1 GCA_003551485.1 Phycisphaeraceae bacterium
CGGGTATCGAGCGGGCGGGGCTTGGCCGCCACATCGCTCAGTTCGATGCGCTTGTAGGCCACCTGGTAGGGCTCATCGCTGGTCCGCACGATGGCCACCGAGCCGTCGCGGTGGCCCTCGAGGGCCATCTTCACCGCCTCGCGGCCGACCTGCCTGGCCTCCAGGGCATCGCTGGGCGAGGTGCAGCCGACGAAGCTGCGCTGCAGGTAGCCGAAGGTGTCGGCCCGCACCCGCTTGACCCCGAGCCTGTCGCGGATCAGCCGCGAAAGGAAGTCGCCCAGCGCCCCCGTGCCCGAGAGTTGGACGTTGCCGTGGGCATCCCGCTCGACGCCCTGCCCACTCTGCTCGGCGAGCTTGGCGGCGATGGGGTTGCCCTCGGCATCGTGAATGCCCTCGCTGACGGCGATCAGGCAGCGGCCGTGCCTGTTCATCGCGCCGTCGACCTGGCCGAGGAATTGCTCGATGTCGAAGGCCACCTCGGGCACGTAGATCAGGTGCGGGCCATCGCCGTCGTTGCGGCGGGCGAGCATGGCCGCGGCGGTGAGGAAGCCGGCGTGGCGGCCCATGATGACGTTGATCTTGACCCCGGGCAGGGCCGCATTGTCGAGGTTGTCGCCCATGAAGGCCTGGGCGACGAACCGGGCCGCGGAGCCGAAGCCGGGCGTGTGGTCGTTCTCGGCAAGGTCGTTGTCGATGGTCTTGGGCACGTGGTAGGCGCCAAGATCGTAGCCGGCCTCGCGTGCCAGGTCGTTGATGATGCGGCAGGTGTCGGAAGAGTCGTTGCCGCCGATGTAGTAGAACGAGCGGACGTTGTTCTGCTCGAAGACCTTGAAAATCTTCTCGCAGTAGGCCTTGTCCGGCTTGTCGCGCGAGGAACCGAGGGCCGAGGAGGGCGTGTCGGCGATACGCTCGAGCTTGTCCTGGGCCACTTCCTGAAGATCGAGAAAGTCGTTGTTGATGATGCCGCGGACGGCGTGGCGGGCACCGAGAATCCTGCCGACCGTGCCGCTGTCGCGCAGTTGCTCGACCACACCAGCCAGCGACTGGTTGATCACGGCGGTGGGCCCGCCGGACTGGCCGACCACGGCATTGGGCAGGTTGGACTGGGCACTCATGGGGCTCTGCTCCTCCGCTCTGGGGCGGATCAAGGGGTGAGCGGGCGAATGTAAGGCGTGGGCGATCCGAAGGCAAGCGGCCGGCCGAACAATGTGAACGCTCAATAGCAGGTAGGGTGGGTCAAGCGAAGCGGACCCACCACCTGGTGCCACGGGGGGCTTGTCCACCAGTGCCCACCACGCACCCGCAGCACCGGCCGGCAAGCCTCCCGACCCCCTTGCACCCGAGGCGGGCTCCAGCACCGCCGCTCAGGCGGGCAGGCCATCGAGCGTCTGGCGGGCGAGTTGGATCGAGTCGTTGTCGCGCAGGCGCTTCATCGAGCGCTCGAGCAACTCGCGGGCGCGGTCGGGACGGGACAGGTAGCGGGCGTAGATCAGGCCGGCCATCAGCTCGATCTGCTCGCGCTGGGCGTAGGCGGGATAGGTCTCGAGGAACCGCTCGAAGGCCCGTGCCGCCGCCTCGTGATTGCCATCGGCCATCAACTGGCTGGCAATGTCGAGCTGGGCCTGCTGGCTGAGCACCTGCCGGTCATCGAGGTCAAGCAGCTCGAGGTAGGCCGCGGCGGCGTCCTGCATCTTGTGCTCGCCGAGCAGCGAGAAGACCTTTGTCCGCTGCTGCATCACCGCCTCGCGATTGGGGTCGGGGACCCCAGCACCGCCGGTCCCGGCCGCGCCGCCGGGTGGGGCGGCCACCGCGGCGGGCGGGTCGGCGCCGGCCGAGACGGTGGGGCTGCCCTCCCACGGCGAGCCGTGGCGCTCGACGGCACGCTTGAACTGCTGGCGGCGTCGGCGGTGCTCGAGCACGCTCAGCAGGTCGTCGCGCTCACGCGGCAGCACCCGCAGCCGCAGCATCCCCATCGCCACCGCGAAGCCGAAGGCGTAACCGGCCAGGTGGGCCTCGTACGCCACCGCATCGTGCGCCGGCAGCACGGAAAACAGCACGTTCTGCACCACCTGGAAAAGGATCAGCAGAATCGCGCTGATCTCGAAGAAACCGATGATGAAAAGCAGCCAGTAGAAGATCAGCACCCGCGTCCGCGGCATCAGCACCAGGTAGGCGCCGGTCACCGCCGCGATCGACCCGCTGGCGCCCACCACCGGCATCTGGCTGGCCATGGCGTGGCCCAGCGCGGCGATCACGCCGCCGGCCAGGTAGAAGGCCAGGTAGCCGACCTTGCCCATCCGGTCCTCGACGTTGGGCCCGAACACGTGCAGGAACACCATGTTCCCGAACAGGTGCCAGATGCCCCCGTGCAGGAACTGGTAGGTGATGAGCTGGTAGAGGGAGGGGTTTCGCGGGTCGAAGCGCCAGTGATCGAACCGCCCGGGGTCCACCGCGAACACGTCCGTGTGCGTCAGGGCGAACATCAGGAAATTGGCCAGCAGCAGCCCGGTGTTGACCCAGGCGAACCGGATGAGGCGGCGGTCGGTACGGATCGGCAGTATGAGCATCGGATCGGATGGCCGCGCGGTCACTGGCGAGCCCCGCGGGCCCGCAACGGATCAACGCCGCATGATAGCATCACCCCCGCCCCCGGAAGCCCCGGAAGCCGGCACCCCGGCCCCCGGAACCCCCGGCCCCCGGCACCCCGCCCCCGGACCCCCGCCCGCGGCGACC
>PUMS01000385.1 GCA_003551485.1 Phycisphaeraceae bacterium
CCAGCGAGGTGATCGCCATGGGAATGCCACCCAGCCCGGCCAGGATCACCTGCCCCGCCCCCGGATTCGCCCCCGCCCCCGCCCCCGGATTCGCCCCCGGAATTGGCGCGGGCCACACCCGCCGCGCCAGGGCCAGCAGGGTCAGGGGTGCGAAGACGATCAGCCAGTTCCACGGCGGCGCCGGCAGCGCGAGGGTGGTATGCGGGCGGGCCGCCTGGATGATCGCGGCGATGCCCACGAAGCAGATCACCACCGTCAGCGCCTGCGGGTAGCGCCACGGCCCGGCCCAGAAGCCGGCTCGGGCGGGGGCGGATCGGGTCAGGGGCAGGGATAGTGCCTGGGATTCAGTCACGTTCGAACCTCACTCGGTGTCGGCCGCGGCCTGTCGCGGCGGAAGCAGGTTGGGCGGGTCGCCATCGACGAAGCGTTGCACCACGGCCTGGGCCTTTTCCTTGGTGTCGAAGTCGGGGTAGAGCACCGGGTCGATGTAGCCGCGTCGGGCGAGGATGCGGCCGGCCTCGACGCGGGCCTCCTGGGCCAGTTCGACGGCGGCGGTGAGGATGCGCTGCGCTTCCTGGGGCGCGTGGAAGCCCATGCCCTTGGCCGCGGCCACGTAGTCCCAGCGCACCTGCGCTGCCCGCAGCAGGGCGCGGACCTCTTCCAACTCCTGGTCATCGGCGCCGGCCTGCTTCGCGGCGGCGGCATCGAAGTGGGCGCGGGCCAGCACGCGCTCAGCGCGGTCGCGGCCTTCCTTGATGTTGTCCTGGATCGACTCGACGCGCAGGCGGATTTCCTGCTCGCTCCAGCGGTGGCAGACGGCGCAGGAGTTTTCGATGTTCAGAAGCGGGCTCTGGATATGGTGGTCGGTGAACTTCACACCGCCCTCGGTGCGGTAGGGCATGTGGCAGTCGGCGCAGGAGACATCGCGGTAGGCGTGGATGCCCCTCTTGTAGAGTTCGTAGTCGGGGTGCTGGATCTTGATCATCGGCGCGCCGCTGATGCCGTGGGTGAAGTCGGCAAAGCCGTAGCGGTCGAACTGCTGCTCCATCGCCTCGACGCTGGTGCCCTCATCCCAGGGGAAGACCAGGTGGTCGTTCTCGCCGCGGAAGTAGTACTCGACGTGGCACTGGGCGCAGACCAGCGAGCGCATCTCCTGGTGGGAGACGTCGCGGATGTCTTGGCCGCGCTGCTCGAAGGCCTCGATCAGGGCCGGGCGGGTGATGCGCAGGGCCATGGTCTCGGGGTCGTGGCAGTCCAGACACCCGATGGGATGGTTGATCTCGGGCTTCAAGTCGTGGAAGTTCTTGCCGTAGAAGTGCGGTGCGCCGGCCTTGATCAGGTCGTGGAAGTCGGCGGCATCGGGGTCATCGACGTGCTCAGCGCCGAGCTCGGCCATGACGCGGGGCACATCGGCGCTCTTGCAGGTCCAGCAGGTGCCGGGGCTGTCTTCGGCCAGGCGATCGGTTTCGAGCGTGTCGTGGCGCGACCAGGCGTGGCCGCGGGCCTGGTTGTAGTCCCTGGAGAAGGCCATGCCGGCGAAGAGGATGACGTTCTCCGGCGTTTCCTCGAGGTAGTCGCGGAAGGCCGGGCCGCCGTACTTGGTCTCGCCGTCGGTCCGCTGCGTGCGACGGAAGCTGTCGTACTGGCGCGGGTAGTTGACCCGCCACTTGGATGGATCGGACTCCAGCGGGTCGATCGGGTGCAGCACATGCTCAAGGCGCGCCTCGTGGCGCCGTTCCATGATCGAGGCGAACAGCAGCCCCAGCAGGAAGACGGCCACCATGATGGAGGCGAAGACCACCCAGCCCACCCAGGGGCGGTGACGGCGCTCGGCGGATGCGGGCTTGTCGTTCATCGGGGTTCTCCTTACGGCGTTAATCGGTGGGCTCCGGGCGGACCTCTCGGCCGCCGATGCGCAGGCCCTCCAGCGGCGCGGGCCGGCCCAGCGGCGGCAGGGTCGGTCGCATTTCGGGCGGTGTGGCCGACAGTGACCGCACGCGGCCGTGGGGCACCTCGCGGTGGCAGTCCCAGCAGCGGTGGTCACCCTTTTCCGGGATGGCCACGTGGACGCGCTGCAGTTCGTGCTCGTGGCATCGGCGGCAGTTGGCCTCGACCACGGGAATGGCCTTTGTCGAAAGCTGCAGCACCTGCGGCTCCCAGCGCATGGTGAAGACGGTGGCGTGCCACAGCCCATCGCGCGCCTTGTAGGCGTAGTGGTTGATGAAGTTGTCGTGGGGCACGTGGCAGTCGTTGCAGGTGGCGTGGTGGACGTGGGAGCTGCGCTGCCAGGTGAGGTAGGCGGTGGTCATGACGTGGCAGTTGATGCACGTCTCGGGCGAATCGGCCAGGTAGGACGGCGCCCGCGAGACGTGGGCCACGACCAGGCCCAGGCCGACGAAGACGCCCAGGGCCGCGAAGCAGGGGATGCGCCAGCCGGGGCTGACGAATTGGAGGGTCAGCAGGGCGACGAGGGCTTGGCGGATTCGTGCTCTCATGCGTGCGGCCCCTTGCCGGCCTCGGCACCGCCGCCGGCGCCGGTGGCCGGATTATAAACGACCCGAGGCTCTCATGACAAGTCGATATCCTTATCGTTCTGTCGTGGTATGGCGCAAATCACTTAAAAACAGATATTTAAGATTCGGTTTTCAGGCCGCCGCCAGCCCTGTTACCGTAACACGACCTGGCGCCCCGAGGCCGCCGTGGGCCACCCGGCGCGATCCAGCCCCCCCCCC
>PUMS01000167.1 GCA_003551485.1 Phycisphaeraceae bacterium
GCTGGTCGAGCCCCACCGCGGCAGCGTGGTGGGCCTGACGGCGCTGGGGATGCTCGTCGGGACGGCGCTGGGGACGGCGGTGCACGTGCCGGTATTCCACACTTTCTACGGCTGGCCGTTCTCACTGGTGGCCGGACTGCTGGCCGGCCTGCTGGCCGGGCTGCTGGCCGCGAGGCAATGACAAGACCACATCCCCCCTGTTCGCCCGCTGCGTCGAACTCGCTTTCGCCTCAGCGGCGACGGGGCAAACACACCTGAACCCGCGCTACGCAAGCGGGCCACGTGCGTTTGGCCTGTCCGCGGCGGACCCCGGCTTGCCGCATCGGGTGGATGGGGACACAATGGGGATGATGGTGGGGGCGGCACTCTGTTCTGTTCTTCTCCTCGAGCAACAAGGAAACACAGCAATGGCCAAGAAGGCACTGATGGTCTGGGGCGGCTGGTCGGGGCACACGCCCAGGGAATCGGTGGACATCTTCGCTCCCCTGATCGAGGCCGAGGGCTACGAGGTCACCATCTCCGACACCCTCGACAGCTACCTCGATGCCGACCTGATGAACAGCCTCGACCTGATCGTGCCCATGTGGACCATGGGCCAGATCACCAAAGAGCAGGCCAGGGGGCTGCTCGACACCGTGCGCCACGGCGCCGGGGTCGGCGGCTGGCACGGCGGCATCATCGACAGCTTCCGCAACCACGTCGAGTACCAGTGGATGACCGGCGGCCAGTGGGTGGCCCACCCGGGCAACTGCATCGAGCGCTACCGGGTGGACGTCACCGACACCGACCACCCCATCACCCGCGACGTCCCCGCCTTTGAGTTGACCGACACCGAGCAGTACTACTGCCACGTCGACCCGGCCAACCACGTGCTGTGCACCACCACCTTCAGCGGCGAGCACGGTCCCACCGACCTCTACCCGGCGGGCACGGTGATGCCCTATGCCTGGACCAGGAACTGGGGCGAGGGCAGGGTCTTCGTGGCCGCCTGGGGCCACACCTACAAGGACTTCGATGTGCCCGAGGCCAGGGAGATCGTCCGGCGCGGGTTGCTCTGGGCCGGCCGGTAATCCGGGCCCGGCACGGCAGGCGGGGCCGCTCGAGCGCGGTCTTACGGGCGACGGCCTGGACCGCGCTCCGCGCTGAACACACCATGCCGTTGCCCCGGCGCCGTCAGGGCGGGTACACTTGACGGTTACGGGCCGATCGGGGGCACCGCGGTGGTGCCTCGCGCCGTTTTTTCGGACGTATGGGCGCCTGGTCCGGTCGGAAACCCGCTCGATGTGAGTTTGCGGGGTAGATTTTGCCGTTTCAGCCTGCGAGGCTGATCCCGGAGGTCTTGCGACAATGGAATTTCTCACCCAGGATGAAAAACAGCGCCTCGAGCAGAAGCTCGAGCACCTCAAGGCCCGTCGGCCGGTCATCACCACCCGCATCGCCGAGGCACGCGCCCTGGGTGATCTTAAGGAGAACGCCGAGTACCACTCGGCCCGCGAGGAGCAGGGGCTCAACGAGGCTGAAATCCGCCGCCTCGAGCAGCGCCTCAAGCACGCCCGCGTGGCCGACCCCAGCCACCTGCCCGATGACATGGTGTTCGTCGGTTCTGTGGTGCGGCTGAAGGATCTGGACGATGACAGTGATGACCTCTATCGCGTCGTCGGCGAGTCCAGCGGCGACTTCGACGCCGAAGAGATCGAGGTCACGCTGTCCAGCCCGATGGGCGAGGCCCTGCTCAAGGCGCGGGTCGGCGACGTGGTAAGGGTCGACCTGCCGCGCGGGTCCAAGCGATTCGAGGTTCTCGAGATCCTCTGATCGTTCTGGCGGGACCCCGGGGCCCGGGTCGGGCGTAGAATCACTGTGGGGAGCAGAGCGATTGGAGGACCCGCCATGAGACCGCACCGAAATACCCTCAACGCGGCCGTGGGTGGCGCCGCCGCCCTGCTGCTGACGGTGGGGCTGTCGCCGGCCTTCGCCCAGCATGAGCTCGATGCCAGCCTCGAGGTCGGCTCCGGGGGGATCAACCAGCCGGTGCCGCAGCCCGATTTCGCTGCGCGCAACCAGTTGCTGCACGGCAACATCGCCGGGCTGGGCTTCTTCCGCGATGACATCGGCCACCGCGCGCCCGGCGATTTCCGCGACCAGCTCGGCAGCGAGGACCTGTTCCGCTTCCAGGCCCTCACCACCCCGGTTTCGCCCGGCGCACCGCCCCAGGCGGTGCAGCGGCCCTTCACCGCCGCGCCGATGCGTGCGCCGGAGCCCGCCGGCCCCGGCCTGACGGCACCCGCACCCCTGACCGGCACACGACCGTTGGACCGGTTCGACCACACCCCCGGCGTCACTCCCGCATTGCCCGACCGCGGCCGGCTCGACGACCGGCGCCTCTTCGGCCAGGATCAGGCAGCGCTCGATGCCCGCATCGGCCAGCCGGGTCTGGAGCCGGATGAGGATGAGCTGGTGCCCGACCCGCTGTGGGAACGGCAACCCCGGGCGGCGATCGAGGCTCCGCGCCTCGGCGAGCCGCTGGCGGCCGACCGCGATGACATCGACATCACCCGTCGCGCCGGCATCATTCTCGGTCAGCAGTTGGTCCAGCAGCCGCGCGACACCCGGCTCGAGGCCGATTCCGACCTGACGGTCGAGGAAACGCTCGAGCGCATCCGCACGGCCATGCTCGGCCGCATGGGCGAGTTCCAGGCCCAGCCCGGTGACGATGTCTATGCCGACCTGCTCGCCCGAATCGAGCAGCGCGACCGCATCCTCCGCGGCGAGCGGCCACAGCGCCCCCGCCACGAGGATCGCATCGCCGCGCGGCCGGAGGACCCGGCCGACCAGCAGGCCCGTGAGGATGACCCCGATGCCCTGATCCCCCCGCAACTGCGCCTGCCCGAGCCAACGGAGCAGGAGCTTGCCGAAGCCGAGCGCCAGCGCATCCGCGCTGCCCGCCGCGCCCTGGGCCTGCCCGTGGATGAGCCCGAGGCCGATCCACAGCAGCCGCAGGACCGGCGCGCCGAGGAGCGTCTGGCCCGGGCCGGCGTGCCCCACATCGTGGATGTCATCGACTACGACATGCCCGCCATCCGCTCGCTGGTGGGCCGCCGCAATGACGGCTTCAACCGGGCGATGGCACGCGGCGAGCGGCTGCTGGCCGAGGGCAACTACTTCCGCGCTGAGCAGGTCTATCAGTCGGTCATCGATCAGGTGGATGACAACCCCCTGCCCCGAGTGGGCCTGATTCATGCCCAGCTCGGCGCTGGCCTGGTCCGTTCGGGGGCGCGCAACCTGCGTCAACTGTTCACCGAGCACCCCGAGTTGATCGCCGCGCGTTACCAGGCGGCCCTGCTGCCCGGCGAGGATCGTCTCGAGTGGTTGCAGCGTCAGTTGCAGCGGATGATCGGCGAAAATGAATCGGCCGAGGCCGCCCTGATCCTGGCCTACCTCGGCCACCAGGCCGGCTCCCGGCCCCTTGTCCAGTACGGCCTCGACCGCGCCGGCCAGTTCACCCCCGACGACCCCCTCCTGCCCCTGCTTCGCCGCCTCTGGCTCGAGAGCGATGCGGCCCCGGACGAAGAGGACTGACCCGCCCCGCGCCGGCGGGCCTGGAATCCCGGCACCTGCGGCTCCCTCTCCCCTCGGGAGAGGGCTGGGGTGAGGGTAGATGCACAAGGTCCGTCCGAATCCGCCCTCACCCCCGGCCCCTCTCCCGTAGGGGAAGGGGAGTGAGAGGCGAGCGCACTTCGGGCATCTTCATCGTCGTGGGCGCAGCACCACCCCGTGAGACACTGCCGTGGGAGATGCCGCTGCGGGTGCGGATGTTCAGCGGCGGCGGCGGATCAGCAGCAGGCCGCCAAGGCCCATCAGCGCCAGGCTGGCTGGCTCGGGGATGGTGACGGCGGCCCAGTCCGACCCAACCCGCAACTCATCCACGAAGACCCCTGACTGCTCGCCGTTGAAAGACTGCAGGAGCCGGAACCCGAGAAAGCCGTCGGAGGCGGACCCGGTCAGGCCGTATTCCTCAGTATGGACATAGTCGGGGGTGCCCTGGGGTGCGAAGAGGTCCGGGTTGAGCCAGAGCTTGTAGTGGGTGGTGTCGTCTTCTAACTCGTGCCGCGGGCTGATTGCCAGGACCAGCAGGTTGGTGCCCTCTTCCAAAACCACATCCGTCTGGTAGGCATCGCTGCCAGAATGGTCGTTGGTGGTGAGGCGAACTGTGCGGGCCGCTTCGTCATCACCGCCGCTGGCGCCGCCGAAACCGAACCCGAAGTCCCTGGAAGGGCTAGCCGTGCGATAGATGAGCGTCACATCCACGCCGTGGTGTGCCTCATCGTCTTCGCGGGCCTCGTAGCCGTCGGCATTAATAAGCGCCGAGAGGTACAACCATCCATCATCATTAGTGTGTGGCGTATGCGTCTCTGGGATGAGTCTCGCCGTGCGTGCGTCGCCATCCTTCCAGGTAGTAGTCCGGTACGGCTCCACCGCCCCGCCGGCACTGGCCAGGCCGGGGTAGCTCAGCCCCTGCTCCACGACCCGCCAGCCGCGCTCAGGAGCGGCAGCGGCATCCCACGTTTCCGTCCCGTCAAAGCCGATGGTCGATGAGGTCTGTTGGTCGTCAAGGTACTCGCCCCAGTCGTAACCGACGAACTGCTCCTCGGCCAGCAGGTCGATGATCCCGCCGTCGGCCGCGGGGAGCGTCAGACCTGTCACGGCGAATGCCATTGCAATCGCGAGTGTCCACTTTCTCATGAGTTGCTCCGCTCAATATGCAGCATACGTCCAGCTCGCTCCTCACACGGTGGAGCCGGCGCCTAATGACGCTCGGTCCACTATGTGGAACACTTCATTGTGCCGCACACGGGCCTCGCCGTCCTTGCGTGTTGCGTCAAAGATTTTGTCTGATGCGGCATTATGGGCGATAATCCTGGCATGTCCGCTGCGCTGCGCCACGTTGCCGTGTGCCTCCACGTCGCGAGCCCGGCATTCGCCACGCAGGTCAGCCGCGGCATCGCCCGGTATCTCAACGAGGGGGCCGACTGGAGCACGTTCGTGCGGCCGCTTGCCGGCGGCGGCCTCGAGCCGGCGCTTCAGCGCTGGCGCGGGGATGGGTTGATCTGTTCCGTAAATGATTCAGAAAGCGCTGCTTACGTTCGATCGCTCGATATGCCGCTGGTCAACGTCACCGGGAGAATCCTCACCGGCGATGTGCCCAGCGTCATCGGCGATGATGAGGCGGTCGGGCGGATGGCGGCGGAGCATTTTTTCAGTCGCGGCTTCCGCCACTTTGCCTGCTTCGGCGGGAAGTGGGCCGAGTTCGTTCGACGCCGCACCGAGGGCTTCACCGCCGCCGTGGTCGAGGGCGGCGGCCATCTCTGCGATCCGCTCGAGACCGAGCGGCTCGATCAACTCATCTGGCCGCGCCGGCTCGAGCACCTCGGCCGCTGGTTGAAACCGATGCCCAAGCCGGTCGGGCTGTTCGCCATCTTCGATGCGCTGGGCCACCTCGTGCTCGATGCCTGCAAGCAGGAAGGGCTGCGGGTGCCCGAGGATGTGGCCGTGCTCGGGGTGGACAACGACCCGATCTTCTGCGAGCTGAGCAGCCCACCGCTGTCGAGCATCAGTCCGGCCTTCGACCGCCGCGGCTACATCGCCGCCGCGCTGCTGGACCGGCTGATCGAGGGTGAACCGCCGCCGGCCCAGCCGCTGCGCATCCCGCCGGATGGGGTGGTCGAGCGGCGATCGACCGATGTCTACGCCACCGCGGATGAGCGGGTGCGGGCGGCGCTGCGCTACATCAGCGATCACCGCGGCAAGCACATCGGCGTCGAGGATGTGGCCAAAGGGGTGCACATGTCCCGGCGCAACCTCGAGCGCCGATTCCGCGATGCGCTGGGCCGGACGGTGTATGACGAGCTGCGCCACACGCGGCTGGAAACGGCCAAGGCGCTGTTGACCGGTACGGAAAAACCCCTGCTCGAGGTGGCGCTTGACAGCGGCTTCTACAGTTCATCCGACCTGAGCAACGCCTTCCGCCGCCACGTGGGTATGACCCCGAGCCGCTACCGCCGGCGCTACGGCCGGCGAACGTGACCCGATCCGCGGGTGGAGGGACGTGATGTGGTCAAACGCCGCGAAGGAAAGCGGCGAGTGGGGGATGGGCTGTGGGCGCAGCCACCATGGTCCGTGCGGCACCTGGCGGGCACTGGCGGGCAAGCCGTCAGTGGCACGCGACGTGAGGCATCCTCTCATCACAAGGTGAAACGGGCTCAGCCGTGGTGGTCGTCGAGCATGATTCGGCGGAGGCGGTCGCGGGCGCGGGTCAGGAGCGTGGGGGGGGTGGGCCACTGTTCCATGATCAGCACGCCGCGGTAGGCGCGGCGGTGCAGGCGCTCCAGCAGCAGGTGGATGCCGGTGGGGTCGGTGGCGGCGGGGCCGGTGAAGAGGGTCAGGTGGCTGTCTGCATCGCCGTGGTTCTCGTGTACGTGGACGTGGCGGAGGGGCACGTGCGGGGCGATGCGGTCGAGGTAGCCGATGTAGTCGTGGCGGAAGTCGGGGTGGAGGTTGGCATGGCCCATGTCGAAGCAGACGCCGGCGTGAGCCGCCAGCGGGTTGGGCGCCGGGGCGATGCCGGGGGCGGGTGCGAAGGCGCGCTCGAAGAGGGCGTTGAGCGCCTGCGGCGAGGTGGCCGGTGTGTTCTCCACCGCCAGGGCCACTTGGGCTTCACCGGCCCGTTCGGCCCACTCGGTCAGGCCCGCCGCGGCCTCGGATGGATCGGCCTCGAGCGGGAAATGCAGCACGACGATGCCGGCGCCGAGGTCGCGGGCGAAGCCGATCGCATCGCCCAGGGCCTTGTCATCGGGATCGGCCAGGTTCGCGCTCAACGCCGCGTGGACGGTGTATACCACGCCGCGCCGCCGGCCCAGGTCGCGCAGGCGCCGGCGGCAGGCCGCATCGCAGGCGGCAAAGGCGAAGCCGCGATCCTCGCGCTGGTCCTCGAACCACTCGAAGGCATCGAAGCGGTGTCGCAGGCCGAAGCGGAACGGCTCCAGCGGCCGCGAGGCCGCCAGCGCGGTCTGATTGCCGATGGGATACGGGCTATTCACGAGTTCAACCCCACCTGCGGGCGGCTCTGGAGCAGGTACAGCGTCTCACCGGCCACAGCGCCCTCGATATCCTGCGGCCCGCCCAGCGCTGCGGCCACCTCCCGGCCCAGCTTCGCGATCGAGCCCAGCAACCCGTTGCGCCAGTCGGGCCGGGTGATGAGCGGATGCTCGCGGTAGCGCAGCACGCGCTTTTCGGGCGCGGGCACGAAGATCGAATCGTAAAGCCCGGCACCGGCGAACTGCGGCAGGTCTTCACCGCTGGAGTCCGAACGGCAGACGATGCCGCCGCCGAACAGGCCCACACCCTTGCTGGGCATGGCATCGAGGCGCACCGGCTCACCGTCGCCCGCGGCGGTGAAGACCAACGGCCGGCCGGGATGGTTGCCCGCCAGCGCTTCGCCGAGGCCGACCACCGCGCTGCCCATCAACTCATCGGCATCGCCGCTGATCGGGTTGGTCGTGTGCAGCACGAAGGCCATGTCGGCGGCCACCGCCTGCTGGATGAGCACGGCCATGTGCAACTGATCGTGGGCCAGCGACACGTGCCGGCGCGCCCAGTAGGCCCGGTCGCCCCACTTGCTGGCCCACACGCCGGTGATGGCGGCCCACAGCGCCGGCCAGGGCGGCAGCTCGAGCCCCTGTTTCTTCGCGGCACCGGTCACCTGCTGTGCCAGCTTCTGCGGAGCGCTCAGCTTCAGGACCAGCTCGCGCAGCTTCGCAAGCACCTCATCAGGCGCTTCATCCACCCGCGCGGCCAGGTCGGCGTACTCGCGGGCGACTTTCTTGTTGGACTCATCGGCCAGGACGGAATCGAACACACCGAAGCTCAGCGACAGCGATGCCGGCATCCGGATCGACTCGGGCAGCTTGCCGCGCAGCCGCGCCAGTGTCAGGGCCTTGCCGCCCACGTGCCGGTCATCGAACTGCTCGGGCAGCAGCACGGCGGGTTCGAGGTCGACCTGCCGTGCCTCGAGCGGCTTTGCCCGCTTCGATGAGCCGCTGCGCGAGGCGCGCCGGCCCGCGGCGGAGGCCGCTGCATCCTCGATCAGCAGCGAGCCATCCGGCCCGATGCGCAGTTGGGCCTTCCTGTTGATGCGCTCGGCGAGCGGTTCGAGCATGGCCTCATCGATGCAGCCGACGACCATCACACCCCCGTTGCGCGCCCGGATGGCCACGTGCGAGAGCACGTCCGGCGCTTCGTGGGTGACGATGGCGCGGATGCCCGGCGGGATGTCCTCCTCGCCGCCGATGCGCTTGACAAGCGCGATGGTGGGCCGCTTGTAGGTCCGGCCCTGGACCTTGCGAAGGTCATCGAGGCGCGTGACGTGTCCCTCGACCGGTCCCGGGTTGCTGACCACCTGCCAGCCGGGCAGGTCCAGCGCCCGGTACAGGTGCGGCTCGTAGCTGCGAATCAGCCGCCCGAGCACGAAGGCCAGGCTGCCACGCACCACCTCCTCGGCGAAGATGGGCATCGTCCACTCGGCCACACCGAAGGCCTTGCCGAGTTGCTCGGCCCGCGGCTGAAGCCACTGATATAGTTCATCGCCGGCCTCGCGGACCGTCCGGCCCGCCCGCTCGCTCACGGCCAGGGCATACAGCAGCGCCTCCCGGGGGGCATCGTCCTTCGGCGCCTCGCTGGGCCAGTCATCGCGGCATGCCGCGTACTGGGGCCGGCCCTCGGCCAGCGCCAGGTTGCCCAGCAGTTCGGTGGCGAGTGCGTGCAGGTGGTGCGGCTGCAAATCATCGCCGGCCAGGTGCTCGCTGACGGTGCGCAGGTGGGCCTCGGCGGAGATTTCCAGGTAGAGCATGTCCCGCCGCGCGCCGTCATCGCCCTCGTGTGCGATGCGCTCGAGAAGGCGCCGTCGCGCTTCACCGATGCGATGCACCTGCTTGAGCCGCTCCTCGAGCCCCTCGCCCCAGGGATGCAGCGCTGCACGGAAACGGTCGGCCAACTCCCGGCCGGTGGCGCCGGCGGCGACATCGATCGAGGTCTCCAGGTCCGTGCCGGCGTGGACGACCTTGAGCAGCTTCAGGAAGTGCTCGAAGTCGTGGATCAGCCCATCGCGCCGGTCGGCGAAGTATTCCGGCTCGGCGGTGATCGGCCGGTCGAAGCCGGCCAGGCGCTTGCGGTCGATCCCGCCGCGCTTCAGGGCCTCGTCGTAGGCCCTGACATCGCCGCCGCTTCGCAGGAAGTCGATATAGGCCTGGCAGATGATGATGTCATCGGGTGTGGTGTTGTTGTGCAGCTTCTGGTGCCACTCCTCCAGCCAGGTGCCGTGCAGTTCCTTGATGCGGTGGCGGTGCATGATGTGCAGCACGCCGTCGCGCACATCCTGGCCCGGCCCGCCGCGCCCAACCTGCGCCAGCATCCGCCGCACCAGCGGCGCAACCTCGGGGTGGTCGCGGTGGAGCCGGGCGAGGCGCCGGGTGAGCCGGTCCTGGGCCGCGGCCAGCTCGCGCGGCTGGGTGTTGTAACGGCGCTGCCAGTCGAGCTGGCGGATCGCCGAGTAGCGCAGCCAGACGAAGATCAGCTCGAGCGCGCCGCGGTCGGTGCCCGCTTCCTCGAGCAGGTCGTGGGCTAGGTGGAAGCGGTGCATCAGCGTCCATGAGTGATCGCCCACCTCGCGCTCGATGATGCGGGCGGCCAGGGCGTCCAGGTCCATCTCGCCCGGCTCGAAGAGGGGGATGGCGATGTCGCCGCTGCCATCCTTGAGCCAGCGGTCGCCCTCGGCATCGAAGACCACCGCCTGAAGCCAGCGGGCGGGCCGCTCGGCGTCGATGGGGATGTGCAGTTCCAGGGCCCACAGGCCGTTGGCCTGATGGAACGGCGTGCGCACGGCGCGATCATCGAAGGGGATGGTCCGCGGCGGCCATGCATCCTGCGGGGGCGGTGTCCAGGTCCCGCCGCGGCGGTCGGCAAGGCCCCAGTGCAGGTGCGGGGTGCCGTCGCAGTCGGTCAGCAGCATCACCCGGGCGGTGTGGGAGTCGGGGTCGATATGCACGGTGCATCCGAACTGCTCGGCCTCACTGAGTCGGACCAGGCGCGGGGGCACGGCGGGCGGCTGCTGGGCATCGGCCTCGAGGGCGGCTTGCAGACGCTGGGCCCGCATCTGCCGCCGCGCAGCGTGCAGGTCGATGAAGTAGTCCCGGCCATCGTTGTTTTCCCACCGGTCGCTGTCGGGCAGGTACACCACGAAGCCGATGCCCGCCGCATCGAGCGATGCGGGCAACTCGATCGTCACCGCCCCCCCGCCCCCCCCGGAATGTCCCCCGGGATTCCCCCCGGAATGCCCCCCCCCGCCGCTCTCATTCTGGAAGGGTGATCGCACGGCATGGCGGTCAAAAGCGGCGGTGCCCGGTGGCCGGCAGGATGAAGGGGGCGCCTGCCACGTGCGGCCGCGCTTGGGGCACAGGCCCCAGTGCAGCAGCGCCGGCTCACTGCCGGCCCGTCGGATGGTCAGTTGCCAGCCGTCTGGCGACCACTGGCAGTCGGCCTCGAGGTTGGGGTTGAGTTGCAGGGTGCACGATTCGGTCGCGGTGAGCATGATGGATAGTCTACCGTTGCAGGGAAAAGGCAACCGCCGCCACGCGCGGCCGACTGCAGCGCCGCATCGTAGCGGCTCCCGCGGGCGGGCGGGCCGTGACGGCGGCTGCGAGCGGTTGTGGGCTGGGGCCAGTAGGTCCTGTGCCGTGTGCACCGCCGCCGGGTGCGCCGGCGCCGTGGGGTCGGATGGCGTGGGCTGCATCGGCTGCCGCTGGCAGCATGCACGCCGGAATGCCCGGCGCAGGTCCCATGCACGGGTGGGCGAACCACCGGATGCACCCTGCGTGCGGAGCGCGAACCTGCGGTGCCACACTCGATCAATGCGCCCAGGCCCATACCCGTGCCCGTGCCCCCGTCGCTGCATAGCCGGTTGAGAGAACAGGCACACCTCCACCCCACACACGGGGAGGACGGCCGTGTGGTCGGCTGGGAACCCCATTGGGCCTTCGCGCCACGCAAGGTCCTCGGGGCGCTCGCAAGGGTTACCTATCCCCAGGTCATCACCACGGCTCACCCGGTTCGGGGGCGCCATCCGCGAGCTTCGGTCCCGCGATGTGGTCCTCCGTTTGGCCCTTGAAGGCATCCATCTCTATGATCCGTTCCGAACCTTCAGTAGCAGGAGTGGCAACCCATGCCCTTGACACGCGATCAGATCATCAGCCGGCTTCAGGACGTGACCGACCCGGAGCTGCACCGCGACATCGTCAGCCTCAACATCCTGCGGCACGTGTCGTTATGCGACGGCTACGTCCGCATCCGCCTCGAGCCGCGAAGCCCCTCCAAGGCCGCGCGCGACCAGCTCGCCCAAGGCGTGGACCGTGCCGTGCGCAGCCTCGGTGACGAGGTCAGGGACGTCACCATCGAGTGGCAAGAGCCCCAGGGCGGCGAACAGGGCGGCCCGGCCGAGGCAGGTGCCCAGCCATCCCAGGGCGGACAGGCGGCGTCGGCCGGGCAGGCCGGGCAGACCGGGCAGGCCGGGCAAGCCGGCCAGGAGGGCCCGGAGGGCCTTCCGGGGGTACGGCACATCATCGCCATCGGCGCCGGCAAAGGCGGGGTGGGCAAGAGTACCGTGGCGGTCAACATGGCCGTGGGCCTGGCGCGGCGGGGCCGGAAGGTCGGCCTGCTCGACGGCGACATCTACGGACCATCCCTGCCCACGCTGCTCGGGCTCGCGGGCATGAGGCCCCAGGGCCACGGCCGCAACATGATCGAGCCATTCGAGGTCCACGGCATCAGGGCCATGACCCTCGGCCAGCTTGTCGAGGCGGAAAAACCCCTCATCTGGCGCGGGCCCATGGCCCACAGCGCGTTCCGACAGCTCTCGATGCAGACCCACTGGGGCGAACTGGACTATCTCATCATCGACCTGCCGCCGGGCACCGGCGATGTGCCGCTGACGATGAGCCAGCTCCTGCCGCTGACCGGCGCGGTGGTGGTCTGCACGCCGCAGAAGGTGGCCCAGGATGATGCCCGCCGCGCCGTCCGCATGTTCGCCCAGTTGCAGATTCCGGTGCTGGGCATTGTCGAGAACATGAGCTACTTCATCGCCGATGATGGCAAGGAGTACGACATCTTCGGTCGCGGCGGGGCCCAGGTGATGGCCCACGAGATGGGCGTGCCGTTCCTGGGCACCATCCCGATCAACATGCGCCTGCGTGCCAACAGCGACCAGGGCACGCCGGTGTCGAACTTCGAGGATGATGCTCAGCTTGGAAAAGAACTTGAAGCGGTCGTCCAGGCGCTGCAAGACCAGGTGGCCGCCTGCGACATGGAGGCAGCCAAACCCACCCTGAACGTTCACTGATCCGCCAATGGCGCTTCCGGGGGCGGCCGCGAGGGCGCTTCGGGGCGTGGCAGCAATGCCCGTGATGCCCGCGCCCACGTCCGCGTTCAAGAGCCTGTACCGATCACCCGATAACCTGCATCGGCGGGCAC
>PUMS01000195.1 GCA_003551485.1 Phycisphaeraceae bacterium
CCGCCCAGCCCGGCCCCCCCGCCCCCGGAAGCCCCGGAAGCCCCGCCCCCGGAACCCCCGGAAGGGGGACGGCGCCCCTGCCCCCGGGCGCCGCCGGCGAGTTCGAGGCCAACATCCCCGGCGCCCTGTCGCAGTGGCAGCTCATCTGGCGCCGCTTCAAGCGCCACCGCGTGGCCCTGGCCAGCCTTTATGTGCTGATCCTGCTCTACGGCCTGGCCATCTTCGCCGAGTTCGCCGCGCCTCACAGCCGCGAGTGGCGAAACCTGGACTATGCCTACGCCCCGCCGCAGTTGCCGCGGTTCAACCTCGAGCACGGCCTGCACGTGCATGGTGTTCGGGTGCACATCGACCCGATCACCTTCCAGAAGACCTACACCCGCGACCGCGACTGGATCGTGCCCCTGCGGCCGCTGGCAAGGGGTGAGCCGTACCGGCTGTGGGGGCTGATCCCGATGGAGCGGCGGCTGATCGCCATCGACAGCGACCTGCACGACCGACTCAACCCGCGCCCGCCGCGCATCGAGGCCGAGGATGAGCCCGCGCGCGAGCTGGCGCCCTCGTTCTACTTCCTGGGCGCGGACAAGTACGGCCGCGACCTGCTCAGCCGCATCATCTACGGCTCGCGCATCAGCCTGTCGATCGGCATCGTGGCCATCGTCATCACCTTCCTGCTGGGCATCATCATCGGCGGGATATCGGGCTACATCGGCGGCGCGGTGGACAACATCATCCAACGCGGCATCGAGATCATCAATGCCTTCCCCCAGCTTCCCCTGTGGCTGGCGCTGGCGGCGGTGATGCCGGCCGACTGGGCGCCGCTTCAGGTCTACTTCGCCATCACCATCGTGCTGAGCCTGCTGGGTTGGACGCAGCTTGCCCGTGTGGTGCGCGGCAAGATTCTGTCGCTGCGCGAGGAGGATTACGCCGTGGCCGCGCGGCTGCTGGGCGCCGGCCACGGGCGGATTCTCTTCCGCCACCTGGTGCCGGGGTTCACCAGCCACATCATCGTGGTGCTGACCCTGAGCGTGCCGGGCATGATCCTGGGCGAGACGGCGTTGAGCTTTCTGGGGCTGGGCCTGCGGCCGCCAGTGGTGAGCTGGGGCGTGATGCTCCAGGACTGCATGCAGATGCAGGCCGTGGCCCACTACCCCTGGCTGCTGCTGCCGGTGCTGCCGATCGTGTTGACGGTGCTGTGCTTCAACTTCCTCGGCGATGGGATGCGTGATGCGGCCGACCCCTATGCCTCCAGATAGCGGAGCCCGACGTGGATGAGTGACAGACCAGCCGCTGATAACGTCCTGGAGGTCCGCGACCTGAAGACCCACTTCCACACCGAGGAAGGGCTGATCCGCGCTGTGGATGGCGTCAGCTTCGACATCCCGCGCGGCAGGATTCTGGCCATCGTCGGTGAGAGCGGCTGCGGCAAGAGCGTCACGGCCTATTCGATCCTTCGCCTGATCGAGAAACCCGGCCGCATTGCCGGTGGTCAGATCCGCTTCTACCCGCCCCGTCGCGAGCCGATCGACATCGCCGCGCTGCCGGAGAAGTCCGACACGCTCTACGAGGTTCGCGGCGGGTGGATCAGCATGATCTTCCAGGAGCCGATGACCGCCCTCAGCCCGGTGCACACCATCGGCAACCAGCTCTGCGAGGCCATCCTGCTGCACCAGGAGATCTCCCCGAAGGAGGCCCGCCGCCGCGCCGCCGAGATGTTGGCGCGCGTGGGCATTCCCGGGGCCGAGCAGCGGCTGGACCAGTACCCGTTCGAGTTCAGCGGCGGGATGCGCCAGCGCGTGGTCATCGCCATGGCCCTGGTCTGCGGGCCGCAACTGCTGATCGCCGATGAGCCCACCACCGCGCTCGATGTCACCATCCAGGCGCAGATTCTCGAGCTGATCAAGTCCTTGCAGCGCCAGACCGGCACCAGCGTCCTGCTGATCACCCACGACCTGGGCGTGGTGGCGCAGACGGCCGATGAGGTGGCGGTGATGTACCTCGGCCGCATCGTGGAACGGGCCGATGTGCGAACGATCCTCAAGCGGCCGGTTCACCCCTACACCCGCGGCCTGCTGGCCTCGCTGCCAAGCCTGAGCCAGAAGAAGGCGCGCCTCACCGCCATCCACGGCAGTGTGCCCTCGCTACAGGCCATTCCGCCCGGCTGCCCGTTCCACCCGCGGTGCCCGTATGCCGAGCCGGGCCGCTGCGATGTGGGCGGCCCGCCCGACCGCCGCACCATTGCACCAGAGCACGATGTGGCCTGCGTTCGGGCCGGGGAAATCCTCGATGGCCGCGCCCAGCCGGCCCCGGCGATGATGGGGGGTGTGCGATGAGCCAGCAGCCGCTCCTTTCTGTCCGTGGCCTGTGCAAGCACTTTCCCATCTACGGCAAGGGCCTGCTGCGGCGGCAGGTGGGTACGGTGCGGGCGGTGGATGATGTCAGCTTCGACATCCAGCCCGGCGAGACGCTGGGGCTGGTCGGTGAGAGCGGCTCGGGCAAGACCACCTGCGCCCGCACCATCCTGCGGGCGCTGCGGCCCACGGCCGGCAGCATCCACTTCCGGCCCAACGGCAGCACGGTGGACCTGGCCACGCTGGGCGAGCGCGAGCTTCGCCCGCTGCGAACCACGATGCAGATGATCTTCCAGGACCCGTTCAGCTCGCTCAACCCGCGGATGACCGTGGGCGACATCGTCGCCGAGCCGCTGGTGATTCACGGGCTGGCCCG
>PUMS01000366.1 GCA_003551485.1 Phycisphaeraceae bacterium
CGAGCCGTGAGCGAAACGGAAGGGGCAATCGAGGGCAGGTTGGCCATCGGCGTGGTGGGCACCGCCTGGCCGCGGATGGCCGATGCGGTGAAGAAGACCGCCCAATACTGCGCTCAACTGGCCGCATCGCATGGTGCGCCGGTGGTGTTCCTGGACTGGTGGACGGCCGATCCGGCAGCGCCCGTGAATGAGCGCAACCTGCTTCGCGGGTTGGCCGATGGCTGGGACCCGTGGCAGGTACCGGTGGCGCAGCCGCCGTGGTGGCACCTGATCGCATCGGTCGCCACCGCGTTCATCCGCCCGATGCACCGCCGCTCGACCTGGGGCCGGCTCGCCCAATCGCAGCGCGGGTTGAACTGGTGGGGCAAGCAGCAACTCATTGAGTGGGCGCAGGCCGACGGGGCCGATTACCTGCTGATGCTCAGCCCCGGTGAGTGGGCTATGGCGGGGGTGCTCGAGGCGATGGGTCGCGTGCTGCGGGCGCAGCCGGATGTCATCGTGACCTGGCCGCATTGGATCGAGGGCGCGGATGAACGCGGCAGGCCGCTGGATGGTGGCCGGGGCATGCCGCGGCCGGCGCGGCTGGACCTTGCCGCACTGGCCGGCACCGGCCCACCGGTGGGCGACTTGCAGTTGATCGCCCTGAAGCGTTGGGCATCGCGTGACCCCGGCCGCATGGACGTGAGCGCAGGCGATGCAAGGGCGACACTGACACGCCTGCTTGGGGCCGGCCCGGGGATTGCGGCACGTGTTCGCGGGGCGTTCATGGCCGACCTGCCCATCGACTTCAAGCTCATGCGAAGGCAGCAGCGCCCGCCGCTGGATGAGGCCGGCGCGGCCTCGCTTCGCGAAAATCACCAGCGGGCCATGGCCGCGCGGCCCAACGCATGAACGAAGGCGTTGGAAGCGCCGGATGCACCTTATGGGTTGCGATGACGATTGAACGATGGCATCGCAAAGGAGGGAAACACGATGGATGTCGTCAGACAGCACGGCCTTGCCAGCAGCTTCCGTCGGATCATGCAGGGCGAGCGTATCGTCGGTGAGGGCACGGTAAAGCTCATCGAGCAGTCCACACCGTGTGCGATGGTGTGGATCGGCGCGCCGATGGCGCATCACGCGCACGGCGGGCTCAACAGCGAGACGATCCTGGTCGGCGGCGCCGAGCCGCCGGATGACAACACCGCCGGCGGCCAGCCGCTGGAGCCGGACGACCATGCCGGGTTCTACCTCTGGCCGACCGATGCCGCGAGCGTCACGCTCACCGGCCTGGCCGAGGGCGATGCGGTCGAGTTTCAGGTCTACATCTGACGGTGAAGCCGCAGCGTCGGGCGCCGGTCGGCGGGGACTTTGGGTGCTGATGGCGGGGTTGATGCGCATCGGGCATGGGTGAGCGTTTGAGTTGGAGGTATCCGCATGTCATTGCCAGCAGGGTTCACAGTCAGCCATTACCGTGACGTGCAGATGGCCTTCGCCGGGCCCAAGACAAGGGGCCTGTTCCGCCACATGCAGCAGAAGGCATGGGCCGGTCAGGAGACGGTGCGCTGTGGCATTGCCGGCGACAGCATCCTTACCCACGGCAACATCTCCCGGATCAACCGCATCTGCGGCCAGATTTTCGGCAATGCGCCCGAGACCCAGTGGTTCGGCGGCGCCACCGGCACGGTGCCATCGCCCAGTCGATGGACTCACCGGCTGATCGACCACCACTTCCGCCAGTTCGGCTGGACCTGGCGGGAAGATGTCATCCCCGACCCCACGGTCATCCCGTGGCCGGTGCGCAGCTCGGCCACCAGCGCCACGCCCTCGATCTGTATTTCTGGCACCCAAGCTGGGCCGCGATATCTCATCAACCACAGCCTCAACGGCAGGCCCGACCGTGTCAGCCACTACGGCGAGCCGGCCATCTATGGCGACTTCGACAATGGCGTGGATGTGGATGTGGCGATCTGGGGGCCGCCGGGAGCCCCAGGCGACGACTATGAGACCTTCACGCGCATCAACCTGCACACCGGGATGCACGGGCTGACAACCAGCTTCGGTCAGGTCGATTCGGGCACGATTGTTCAGGCCGCCCCGCAGGGCGCCCAGATTCTCACGCGCAGCGGCATCGTGCCGGACATGAGCGATCTTCCAGATTGGCCTTTCGACACCGCCCGCCACTATCAGTTGAACATGGTGGTCGAGACGCGCTTTCAGCAGCAGTCGGGCAACGACCTCGGCGACATCAAGCTGGCGACCCTGGGCAGCCGCATCCGATTCGCCAACCCCGCCGGGATGGTGTTCCACCAGTTCAGCCGGGGCGGCGAGCGCCTGGACCAGTGGCTGACCGACAACACCAACGCCATGCCGCTGTGGTGGGACAAACTCGGCCCCTTCGACTGCTTCATCCAGACCCATGCCGTGAACGTCGGCGGCACGCCCAACCACGATGACCTCTACGATTCGCTGCACCAGTTCGTGGACCTGATCCGTAGCATCTCCAGCGATGCCATCATCTGGCTGCACCCGCCCCACTACACCCGGCGGTCCATCAGCGGGCTGAGCGATGAAAATGCGCGGAGCTATAAAGAGGGCGTGGCATCGGTCTTCCACCTGGTGGCGCAGGAGCGAGACTGCCTGTTCTTCAACACGCCGCGCTGGCTGGATGAGCGATTCGGCTACCGCCACGAGACCCAGACCCGCGCTGACCCGCCGCTGTTCGACCCTGAGACAAG
>PUMS01000376.1 GCA_003551485.1 Phycisphaeraceae bacterium
CAGGCGACCCCCGCGTTGAGCCGCGCCGCGGAGGACGGACGCCGCCGATCCCGCCAGGGCGGCGGGCCCGAACCGTGGGCCAACGCCGCCGCCAGGAACCTGCCTGCCCAACGCCATTGCCATCGAGGAGCGGACTACGACCATGACCCACCTGCTCGCGGCCCAGACGGCCATGACCATGAGCCCGATCAAGCCCCTTCTGGTGCTCGCCGCCCTGGGTGCCTGGGGCTGGTTCGCCAGTACCCGCATCGACAAGTGGCTGGAGTTTCACTTCTTTCCGCGCGAAGCATGGAACGGGGCGCTGGTGGGCACCGCCGTGCTGGGCCTGCTGCTGGTGCTCTACGTGCCGCTGTTTCTCATCGGCCTGCCCCTGCTGCTGTTGTGCCTGGGCGGTGGCATCCTGGGCTATATCAGCTTCCACAACAGCCGCGTGCGGCCGGAATATCGCATCCAGTGGAACCTCGGCCAGATGCTCGAAGAGCGCAAGAAGGATGCCGCCATCGCCCGCGCCCGCAAGCAGACCACCCTGCGCATCCTCGAACCCGATGGCCGCGAGCGCGAACTGCCCCAGCCCGGTGAGCCGGCCGCCGATGCCCACGCCAAGCTCCAGACCATCCTCACCTACGCCCTGCCCCGCGGCGCTGAGCGGCTGGTCCTGGCCATCAACAACCAGAAGGCCGTGGTACTGGTCCACGTCGACGGGGTGCGATTTCAGTTGCCCTCGTTCAGCCCGCGGCTGGGCGCAGCGCTGATGGACTACCTCAAGGAGCACGCCGGCCTGGACACCGAGGAACGCCGCCGCCGCCAGAGCGGCGCCACCCACGTCTCGCTCAAGGACATGGGCCGCCACGAGCTGGCCATCACCACCGTCGGCTCCACCCGTGAGCTGACCCTCACCGCCCTGATCGACCCGGCAAAGGCCCTGATGCGGAACCTGACCGAACTGGGCCTGCTGGGCAGCCAGGTCGAGCAGTTGCGCAAGGTGATCGAAACCCCCGGCGGCGTGGTCCTGGCTGCCGCCCCGCCGCGCCAGGGCCAGACCACCACCCTCTACAGCCTGCTGAGCGCCCACGATGCCTACATGCAGTCGGTGCTGACCCTCGAGTACGAGATCGAGCATCACCTGGAGGGGATCAACCACAACCAGCTCGACCCCAAGGACGATGCCGATGCGGTGATCAAAAAGTTGCAGGCGATGTTCCGCCAGGATCCCAATGTCGTCATGCTGCCGTCGCTGCCCGATGCACGGGTGGCGAAGACGATCGCCCAGCAGGCCGAGGAGACGCGTTTCTACGTCGGCGTGCGGGCCGATGATGCGCTCACCGCGGTCAAGGGCTGGCTCAAGGCGATGGGCGATGAGCGCGAGCTGGCCGCCGGCTCGCTGGCGGCGGTGGTCTGCCAGCGGCTGGTGCGGCTGCTGTGCAGCAAGTGCCGCACCCCCTACCGGCCCGATGCCAAGGTGCTCAAGAAGCTCAACATCAGCGCCGAAAAGGCCGGCCACTTTTATAAGCACTCCGGCCGCATCGTCGTGGACAAAAAGACCCAGACCTGCCCGGCCTGCCACGGCCTGGGCTACCGCGGCCGCACCGGTGTGTTCGAGCTGATGATCTTCGACGATGCGGCCCGGCGCCTGCTGGCTCGCGGCGACCTGGATGAGCTTCGCACCCACCTGCGGCGGCAGAAGATGCTCCAGTTGCAGGAAGCGGGCATCTTCAAGGTCGTCGAGGGCGCCACCAGCATCAGTGAAATCAACCGCGCGATGGGCAAGGACGCCGACCAGCCCGTCGCCGTTTCCGCCTCGACACTGGGCGAGGAGGGCTGAGCGGCCATGGCCGCATGCCAGGAGTCACAACCATGATGATCAACCTGCTTTCGCTGGCCTTCATCCTCGCGATGATCTTCTGGTGGGGCCAGCAGGGCATCTTCAGTGCCCTGCTGCACCTGGGCGGCGTCATCGCCGCGATGGTGCTGAGCCTGGCCACCTGGGACCTGCTGGCCCACTGGATGCTCGGCACCGAAACCCTGCTGTCGCACCATGCCTGGGGCCTGGCCCTGCTGGCGCCGTTCGTGCTGTGGATGGGGCTGTTCCGCTTCGCCTTCAGCTACCTGGTGCCGGGCAACGTGTTCTTTGCGCCGATGACCAACCAGATCGGCGGCGGCGCGCTGGGCGCGATCGCCGGTGTGCTGGTCTGCGGCTACACCATCATCGGCGTCAACTTCCTGCCCCTGCCCGACGACATCGGCGGCTACAAGCCCGCGGTGGTCTCCAGCGACGGCCGCATCGAGCCCAACCCCGAGGGTGGGCGGCTGTGGGTGCCATTCGATGAGTGGACCAACAGCTTCATCCACACCCTCTCCCGCGGGTCGATGGGCACGGGCCGGCCGCTGGATGAATACGTCGGCCCCTCGCTGCTGGAGGAGGCCGTGCGCTACCGCCTGGCCACCGACTACCACGAGGCGCTGCTGCTCAACACCCCGCCGCAGAACGTCAGCCTGCTCGAAGCATGGTCCTTCGAGGGCCTTACCTCGGACCTGCTGCCTCCGGCGGCCAAGGCGAACCTGCTTGCCCATCAGCAGCCCGATGAGCAGCATCGCCTCGTCTGGGTGCGGCTGAACTGGACGCTGAGCCCGATCAACGCCGGCCGCGAAGCCGTGCTGCGGCTGCCCCCGACGCAGTTGGCCCTCACGGCGCGGCGTCGCGACGGCGGCGGCGTCG
>PUMS01000127.1 GCA_003551485.1 Phycisphaeraceae bacterium
CCGACCACCCGGATGTAGAGACCAACAAGAAATCGAGTCCTTTATTGACAAGGACTTACGGTCGCCAATGTCAAACATGGGGTATGGACGGATTGGACGTCAAGCCCCTGCGCCTCGGCGATCTCAGTGGCCTGCTGCTCGCTGTCGGCGGTGACCTCGATCGAAGTGGACTGGCCCGTGTCACGTCGAACGGCGTGAACCTGATACTTTGCCATGATGATGCCTCCTGAAAGGGAATGGGAGGGAGTGAGAACCGCTCGTCAGTATACAGCCATCACCCGGGCGCAGCGCCCGGGGCGCTGGGGCAGTTCGGTTCGCCGGTGGGCCTGACGTTACAATGGGCGCGGCTGCGGCGCCGTCAAGGCGCGGGGCAAGACGTGGAAAGAGGGCACGGACGATCGCCGCCGCCGGAGGGCACGTTCATGGCAGAGTCTTCAGAAAAGTCCCACCCGCAGACGCCGCAGGACGACGAGCCGCCGGCGGGGCGAAAGGCCACAGACGGGGCCACCGCCGACACCGAAGCCGAAGGCGCGGCGGCGAGCGGGGGCACCGGCGGGCCTGTTGATTCGGCGGCAGCACCGCCGGGCCGCCGCATCTTTCTTCAGATCGACCGCGTCGCACCGTTTCCCTACAGCCTGGGTGAGTACCTCCGCCGCGCGGTGTGGATGCTGGTACAGGCCACGCTGATGCGATTCAGCCTGCCACGGGTTCGCGGCTGGCGGCGGCTGCTGCTTCGCTGCATGGGAGCACAGATGGCGCCCGGCAGCGGTCTGTGGGGCTCGGCGCGGATCGTGCATCCGTGGCTGTTGAAGATGGGCCGCCACGCCACGCTGGGCCCGAAAGTGACGGTCTACAACCTCGGGCCGGTGAGCATCGGCGACCATACGGTCATCTCGCAGGACGTTTACATCTGCGCCGGCACGCACGACTACACCAGGCCGCACTTTCCACTGATCCGCGCCCCGGTGACGATCGGCAGCGGCGTGTGGATCGCCGCGGGGGCGTTCATCGGTCCGGGTGTGAGCGTCGGCGACAACGCCGTGGTGGGCGCCCGCGCGGTGGTGATGAAGGATGTGCCACCCGCCGTGGTCGTTGCCGGCAACCCCGCCCGTATCATCAAACCGCGCCCGATGCAGGAACCACCCGAAGAACGCGAAGTGCACCCCAGCGAGTGACGCCCTCTGCCCGCCCACTTCACGGACGACTCATCCGGCCCTGGCCCGCTCATGGCCATGTCGGTCGCAACAGCCGCACTCGCGGTTTTCAGGGCAGTGTCTCATGAGGCGGCGCCGCACCCATGAGGATGAAAAGCGGGGTGGCTCTTTCCCCCCTCTCCCCCCGGGAGAGGGGCCGGGGGTGAGGGTAGATTCGGACCCGCCCTGCGTGTCTCCCCTCACCCCAGCCCTCTCCCAGAGGGAGAGGGAGTTATTTTCAGGGCAGAGGGAGAGGGAGTTACTTTCAGGGCAGTGTCTCATCGGCGCCGCACCCATGAGGATGAAAAGCGCGGGCGTCCCCTTTTTCCCCTCTCTCCCCCACGGGACCGGGGCCGGGGGTGAGGGCGGGTTCGGACGGGCCTTGCGCAACTGGCCTCACCCCAGCCCTTGCCCAGGGAAAGATGCAGTTGCATCTTCGGAGCAGGCGGGAAGCCTGAACCACAACGGGCCGCCATTGGCACACGGCGAGCCCGCCGGCATCTCAGCGCTGCTGCTCCACGCCCGAAGGCGGGCGGGAAATCTCTTCGGGCATGTGGGACGAGACACCGGTGGTGCGCTTGCCTACCGGCCGGGGGCGGACCACGCCGAAGCGAACCGGCGGGCCCGCCTGGCGCGAGTGGCGCACCTCGCGGCCGCCGACGGCGCGGGACGACTGGCCCACCGGCGTGCCGATCTGGCGATGCACGTAGAGCGGGGCGCTGACGATCAGGTGGCCGCGGTGGAAGCGGATGGTCGATTCCCCGCCGTAACGGTCCCACACGTCCGGCTCGATGACGTCCATGATCAGCTCGGCGATGTCGTCACCGCGCTGCCGGGGCGTCTCGCCGTTGAAAACCGGCGCGCGGTCGCCGAAGGCATCCCGGCCGCCGACGAAACCGCCGCCGTGGCGCGGGGCATCGCGGCGGGGCTCATCGAACAGGCCGCCCCCGCCGAAACCACCGCCCCCGCCGAAGCCACCCCCGCCGAACTGGTTGAAGTCCATGCGGTCGACCCCGACGAAGTCGGGCACCTCGTGCAGCATCTCGCGGATGTCGTAGACCCGGATCACCCGCCGCTGGTTGGCCTGCTCGCGGGTCATGATGCGGATGAACCAGGGCGTGGCCTCATACAGCATCTCCGTCCGTGCATCGGGCGCCATCTGCTCCATCAGCAGGCCCAGCAGGGTCTGCACGGGGATGTTGCGAAGCCGCAGGTCGATCATCGCATCGGGATCGACCCCTTCCATCCTGAGCTGGTCCCAATTGATCACCAGGGCGATGCCGGTGTGGTCGCTGAACCAGGCCATGGCCTCGCGGATGGTCACGTCGCGCAGGTCGACGGTGCGGACCACATCGCCGAGGCGCTGATGCACGGTGCGGGTGTCCTCGACGGCCTCGGCCGGCTCGTTACGCTGGGCCCGATCAGGGTTGCCACGGGGGCGGTCGCGCTAGGGGTTGGCATCGCGGCGGGCGGTGGTAGTGGCCTGCCCATCGCGGCGGTCGGCCGAAGCGGTGCGGC
>PUMS01000406.1 GCA_003551485.1 Phycisphaeraceae bacterium
CACGATGCCATCGGAAATCGTCGTGCCCACCCGCGGGTTGCGCTGCCGATCCATCAGCTCGCCGAGGCGGCCGGCCACATCGCTCTCACCGAGCCCGAAGCTGTTGACCCGCGTGGTCAGGATCACCCCCCTGCCCGGCCCGGCTTCACCCGGCTCGCCATCCTGACCCGCCGCGCCCGCGTCTGGCCCCACCGGCGTCTTCAGTAGCGGCGCGATGCGCTGGTTGAACATCGCCTTCATCTCAAAAGGCACGCCGGGCAACACGTAAACGGTTGACCTGCCGATGGATGCGACGATTCCAGGGGCGGTGCCGTGGTCGTTGGCCAACACCTGGCTGCCCGCCGGATGCATCGCCTGCACGCGATTTTGTGGCGGCATCGGTCGTCCGCGGCGGGCAAAGATCCCCTCGATCCGCGCCAGCGAGGCCGCATCCAGCACCAGCTCGCTGCCCATCGCATCGGCCAGGGCGGCACGTGTCAGGTCGTCCTCGGTCGGCCCCAGTCCACCGCTGACCAGCACCAGTTCGGCCATTGCCGCAGCCTGTCGCAGCGCTTCGGCGATCGCCGCCCGGTCATCACCCACGGTCAGGTGTTGCAGCGTTGCCACCCCCATCTCCGCCAGCCGGGCCGAAAGCCAGGCGGTATTGGTATCCACCGTCTGGCCCAGGACCAGTTCATCACCGACAGAGAGAATCACCGCCTTCATGGCCGCGATTATACGCCCCCACCTCCGCCCCGCCGCCGCCCCCCGCTGCATCCCGCATCCCGCGCGGACCTGCAATCCTCCCCGTTTGATCCGCGCCCCCCATCCGGCTATCTTTACTCGTCCAGCCCGATTTGGGGGTGTACCAAAGCGGCCAAATGGGGCAGACTGTAAATCTGCTGGCTTACGCCTTCGCTGGTTCGAATCCAGCCGCCCCCATTCCCCTTCGTCTTCGCCCCCCGGCGCCCGGCCGGGGTTTTTCTTGGGTCCGGACTCGCCGACCGGTCCGGGTGGCGGGCGTGATGGGGCCTGCTCGGGTGCATGACATATCCCGCGGACGTTTCGAACCCGAATCAAAGGGGGTGGCATGGTCAGCGGCATTCCGAGGGTGTCCGCGGCCGATGGCCATGGCGCTGCGAGGCCCGCCCATGCCATCGGGCTGAAGACAGTCCGCTGACCATGCCACCCATGGAGCCCCCGCGGCGCATGTCATGCACCTGGCCTGTTCGTGGGGCCGTGGTCGTGCTGGCACGGGCGTCCGAGGTGGGGCACAATGCTGGCGTGTCCGTGTGCCATGATTGATGCACCGCCGATGTGAGGAAGCCCTTGCCATGCCCCGACTGCCCAGCCACCCCAAGGCCGCGCTCGATGCCATCGACCGGTTCGTCGAGGCGGCCTTCCGCAAGCCCGATTCCCTGTTCACCCCCGGCAAACCGATCTGGAGCCGCCAGAATCGCGATGCGCTTTACGCCCGTTTGAGCCGCTCCCCATGCGCTGGGCGCGCCGAGGGGTCGGTTAAGGTGGACTCGCCGCCAACCTGCCGGGCGGACTGCTGATCTATGCCGGCCAGGACATGTCGCCGATGCGCCACACGGTGCGGCACCTCGGCCGCGATCTGCATGTTGAGACCCTCGATCCGGCCGCCCCGCCCCTGGCTCTGCTGAGGCAGGTGGAACGGCTGGCCATGCGGGTGCGGGAACTGGCGGAGGCGCCGGACCTGGCGGCCGGAGGAGGCTGCGGTCTCGGGAACGGGCCAGCCCCCACGCGCATGCATGCCCGTGCTGCGGCGTCGTACTCGTCTTGCGCCTCTTCGGGGCGGGAGAGGGGGCGGGCGTGAGGGGGGTTTCGGTGGGGCGCTGCGTGTGTCTTTGGCTCACCCCGGCTCTCTCGCGGCGGGAGCGGGAGGTGGATTCTCAAAGCCATGCGGCGAGGCGCTGTTGCAGGGCGTGGGGCAGGGCGTGGTCGCGGGTGCCGCGGAGCATGGTTTCAATGTAGGGGCGCTTCGGGGTGAAGGGGGCGCCTGGCTCGGGGGTGGCGAGGTAGGTCCAGCAGTCGAGCGGCCGGCCATCGGCGAGCTCGACGGTGAGGCCGATGCGCTGGTAGTGGTTCTGCGCGACGCCCTCGAAGCCGTCGAGCCGTTGCAGGTCGGCCTCATCCAGTTCGTATACGGCGCCGTCCACGCCCTCGGTGGCGGCAGAGGCCGAGGGGACGATCCCGGCCACGCCCCCGCCCCAGCGGCTCGAGCGACGGGGAAAGGTCAGGTGCCAGCCCCGCAGGTGCGCCCGGCCGAGCGGGCGGCTGGAGGGACAGCGCTGCTTCATCTGCCCGATGCTCAGGTTCGAACCGTAAGCGAAGTAGAGCGGCATGATCGGCCACCGCATGGCAGCGTAACGACTCAGCCGCAAGTGCTGCGTAAACCGGCTGAGGTCCGCGGGATCGGTGCCGTGAGATTCACCACGCGGCCGGGACCGGGCCGCAGGGAGCGAATGGCCAGGGCCGGATTTGAACCGGCGACACCAGCATTTTCAGTGCTGTGCTCTACCAACTGAGCTACCTGGCCAGTGGGCCATCGCCATCGCCGGCGACAACGCTGACGAAATCACGATAGCCACAGCGCGCCGGTTGTCAAACACGGCATGGGCAGGATGGGGTCCACGGCATCTGTCGCGGGTGAAGCAAGGGGTGTTACATCCGTTCGCGTTCCGGGGTTCTTCGGGCTGCGGGG
>PUMS01000121.1 GCA_003551485.1 Phycisphaeraceae bacterium
CATGCTGCGATTGATCGTCAAGACCAAAGGAACCGACCGGGTGATCCTCATTACCGATGCCACCGGCAGCGTTGATGAGGAAGGAAAGGGACGTGACGGTCGGGACGTGCGGATTATCATGAGCAACGAGAACAGCCCCACCGCCGCCGCAACCACGATCCACGCCCCACGTCGGGCCGCCCCCCCCTCCCCTCGCCGATGCAGCAGCACCAGAAGACCGCCTCCGGCCAGCACCAGCCCACCGATGCCCCAGCCGGGGAAGCGGCCGTTGAGCTCGACCCACTGAAACAACGCCCGTCCGGCCATGCCCAGCGGCGTAATCTGCCAGTCGCCCTCCCACCGCTCTTCCTGAGCATACGGGCTGATGAAGATCGAACCGGTGGTCTGTGTCAGGCTCCAGAGGTAGATGCCCAGCCCCAGGCAGGCCCCCACCGCGATCACCGTGCCCAGCGGCAGCCATCGGCGCCAGCAGCGCACCAATCCCGCAAGCACCAGCACGACCGCCGGCAGGGCGAACATCGCCGCATCGAACGGCCGGATCAGCAGCGCTGCCCCCAGCACCAGCCCCGCGCCACCGGCCCAGGCCAAGACCCGCCGCAGTGGGGCCCCCTCATCGCTCAACCGCCACGTGCAAAGCAACATCCACACGAACGCCCACACCGCGCACGTCGCCGCCACGTGCGAGGCGAAAGTCGAGCCGTGGAACCACAACCACGGCGATAGTGCCATCACCCCCGCCGCCAGCAGGCCCACCCGGCGGCCGGCCAGTTCACCGCCCACCAGCCCGGCAAGGATCACGGCCAGCGCGGCCATGAACGCATTGGCCGCAAACCCGATGCCCGCGGCATCGAACGCACCAAGAATCGCCGGCCAGCCGAGGGGGTACTTGCCGTAGAAGCGGCCCTCGTGCACCAGCACGAAGAGGCTGTGCTGATAGAGTTCGGGATGAGCCGGGGCATCCAGGTACAGCCGCCCATCCATCATCATCCGGCCCTGCATGAGGTAGGTCAGCGAATCGCTGAAGTGCGGAATCCGCTCCAGCGCCCCGGCCGCCATCGCCGTGGCCAGCACCAGCGGCACCGCTGCCAGGCTCGCCCAGAGCCGCGCCCGGCCCCGCCGCAACAGCACCCGCACCCGGCTCGCCCACCGCGCCAGGCGCCGGCCATCGGGCCACCAGGCCGAGCAGGCCAGTGCCGCCATGACCGCGGCCCCGAGCAGCAGCCATGCGCGCAAATCCTCCCGGAGCATGTAAGGGCGCAGGCCCGAGCGGTGGTTGAACGGGTCGTAGAGCAACTCGTAGACATCCACCGCCGCGGTGATGGCCACCAGCACCAGAAAGGCACAGGCCACGCGGTGGTCATGCGCCCAGTCCCGCAGCCACGCCGCCGCGTGACCCAGCCGCGCATCCAGCCGCCAGCTTGATGCGGCCACGATGATGCCGACAACGATGAGCAGGCCGACCAGCCCCATCAGCCAGGTGGGGACCGAAGCGACCACCCACTCATCGCTGCGCCGAAGGATGAAACCGCCCGACCCATCGGTGGCCAGCATCGTGACCCACCCGGCCAGCAGGGCCGTGGCACCGGCAGCGCACAGCAGCACCACCGCACGCACAGCGCGGCCGAGCGTGAGTCCCTGCGCGGTCCCACCGCGGTGCACGGCCGTGAAGAGTGCTCGGTCCCGAAGCGCTTGCGTGGTCAGCTTTCTGCCCTCTGGTCAGTCAATCACAGGAGGTGGCAACCCCTGAGCCAGCGCTGGCTCTCAATCGGGTCCAGATAACCGCATCGCCACCGAAGACGCGACACGGCCCGCTCCAACGGCGAAAAACTACGCGATGTCCGGGGCAAAAACAAGGAGTTGGATGCGGTTTTAGGAAAAATCCTACCCGGCGGCGCATCCCCGTGTCGCAAGGGCAGGCGGACAGATGCGGATTTGCGGGTTGAGTCCTCAGTAGCTGAACTGTAGCTACCCACCCTTGCCCTAAAAGGGATCAAAGTGTCGTAATGTATGGCGACGCCACCGCCGCGCAACCGCTGTTGCGCCTCGGTAATACCAGCCCTCCTGTCCCCTCACCGCCCCCCTCTGTCCGCTATATTTCATCAACGATTTGACGACGCTTGCGATCGTACTCCTCCTGCGTCACCAGGCCCCGCTGGTAGGCCTCGCGGAGGCTTTCCAGCCTGTCGGTCGCCTGCCGTGCGGTACCGGCTCGTCCGCCCCTGCCCGGACTGGTGAGGGGGGTGATCTCGATGGCCAGGTCGGCCGCGCCGACGGGGATCAGCAGGTACATCCCCACAAAGAGCAACACGAACTTGAGGATGGCCAGCAGTCCCAGCGCGATTTCCGCTGCCGGTGCATGATCGGGGATGTGCTCGATGACGTGCCAGGCCATGAGGGCCGGATAGACCAGTGCCCCGAGCACCAGCATCCTGAAAGCGGCGGCGCCGAGGCTACTTCTTTCATCCGCTTCCTGCTTCCACGGCGTGATGATGCAGGCGATCGCTGCCCCGATCATCAACAGCATCGACAGCGCCGATCCGATGCCGAACGTGACCAACGCATGGTCTTGCGAAAGCATCGCGAACGGGGCCAGCAATGGAATCGTCCCCGCTTCGCTCGGAAGGACGGGCATGAACAGCGTCGCGATGTGAAGCCAGCCGCCGATCGCCGCGACGATGGCGCCCGCCAGCACGGCGGGG